>JAITRK010000016.1 GCA_031288435.1 Holosporaceae bacterium | reverse complement strand
CATTTCATGAATCCGCCTCCGCTAATGAAATTGCTGGAAATCGTTCGCGGATTGCACACCACCGAATCCACGTTTAACTTTTTCTGGGAGTTGGCAAAAATCCTTGATAAAATTCCGGTGGTGTCGCGCAATTCTCCTGGATTCGTGCTCAATAGGGTACTGATTCCCATGATTAACGAGGCTATCCAGGCGCTATACGAGGGAATTGCCAGCATGGAACACATCGACGAGACCATGCGGCTCGGAGCCAATCATCCGATGGGACCGTTGGCGCTGGCAGACTTGATAGGACTGGACACTGTGTTAGCTATCATGAGAACGCTTCATCGGGAAATGGGCGACGACAAGTATCTGCCGTGTCCTTTGCTGGAAAGCTACGTATCCTGCGGTAGACTTGGCAGAAAAACCAAAATAGGCTTCTACGAATATTCATAGAAAATCTTGCAGCGATTCCCCCACTCTATTTGTGGGATTGCCCTATTTGCCTTTCTTTTTTAGATGGGTATTAACTCTGGTACATTACCAACTGTTTCAATGCAGTACTTTTCGGATATCACCTGCAGTTCAGTTTCTTTCATATCGCATGTGTTTTCTAAAACCTTTTGCGTAAAATATACGCTATACTGCATGGCTCTGGCTATCTCTTTGATTTTTAAAAAATACCCAAGAAATAGTGCGGATAATAAATCTCCGGTTCCATTAATTGGGGTGGAAAAGCTATACGCCCTTGTTTTTATAATATATTGCTTTTTATTATCAGAAACGAAAACATACAATGCATCGGGTAATTCCGGAATTGATATGCCTGTTACAACAACTATTTTTATCCCATTTTCATGGAAGTGTTTTGCCACTGTTTTCAGGCTTTTTATATCGTTGATTCTCGTGTCTGATAGAAGCTCTGCTTCGTATTGGTTTGGAGTTATTATATCTGCCAAAAGATTTCTTTTGAAGAAATCGACAACTTCAGGTTTCACGAAACAGGTTTTTCCGCCCATTACCGGATCGCATAGATATAATAGGTTTGGATTTATCGCTCTATATCTTTTTACAATTTTTTGAACGACCTCGCATATTTCTCTACTTCCCATGTATCCGGATAAAATGGCCTCACATTTATTGGCCTGTCCAATATCTTCTATTCCCTCTGCGATATTCATTATATGGTCTGCGCTAAATATGTTCCCCTGCCATTTCCCATATCCTGTGTGATTTGAGAATTGCACGGTATTTATTGGAGAAACGTCAAATCCAATCGACTGCAGCGGGAAAACAGCCGCCTTATTTCCAACATAACCGTAGGAAACATGCGATTGAATTGAAAGTATCACAACGGTACCCCACACTAGGCTGCTGTAACAACCACATCGGAGAAATTATAATTCCATATAATTTCAGTATGCCAAAGAATGCAACAGTGAGGCTGATTGTAAATAATAAAAAGCGAATGTCAACTAGTAATGCATATGCCAAGTTCAGACATTAATTTCCACAAGCCGAGTGACGCTGTGCTGTTGCTTAGCGTTTACAAAAAACGACTGGTCAATTTAATATTGAACCTGGCATTAATTAGGCAATCCTTATTTGCTAGTTCGGACCATATCTAACCCTATTATTTATATTCCTTTATCAGCAGTACTTTCCAGTTGCCCGCCTTCTGTTCTTACATCGCTGTATGTTCCGTCATAACTGTCAGGCGTTGTTTTTAAATCACTTCCAGAGTATATACAGTATCCGTCTCTCTGCGGATAGCTATTAGAAGGACCAAATTCAGTATCCTCTTCAATCATCGAAGATGGTGCCGTTGGCAGTTGTGTTGTCGTTAGATCTTCTGCAGCCGTCGTCGTAGTTTCTTCACTGAATCTTTCGTTGTTATCAAAAAGAATTGTCTCTGGACTTAGTTTACCTTGCTCACCGTCTGATACTGGTGGTATATCGCTGCCAAGTGTTGTGAGTGATAGTGATGTAGAAGGCGTTTCTTCCACCGCTGACAAGCCGTTGGTTTGTCCACATATTTCTGCAGATTCTATCACAGGCTCAGTTGCATTTTTTGTGTAGTTGTATTTATTAATCCTATCTTTAATACTGCCGCACTTAACGGCGCAACCTTCTTTTAATTTTCTGATATCTTCAGGATTTATGGTCCCGTTTTTTTCCCTATATTCTACAACCCTTTTTTGAAAATTTACGAATGATTCCTCTGGCCCTTTTACCGGAGCGCCATTTTCATCAATCATTGCTTCCAGGGAAACTACTCCCAAACATAGCAAAGAGGCGATTATTTTGATTTTTTTCATTATTTTCTCCTTTATTTTATAAATTAACTACCATAAATCGAACAGATCATAATATAGCAAATCGCGTCTTTATTGTCAAGTTATTCGACATTTTAAAAGTTTTTATTTTTTACTTTTATTGACGTTTTATTAACTTTTATTACTTATAATGTATATTTAGTTAATTTTGCATAGAGGTGTAACAATGTCTAATATAACGCAAGAGCTATCTGGAGTCATATCCGCGTACCTAATGGTTTTGACAATAGCGAATCAAGCTGCCGCGATGGAGAATTTTTCTGTATTATATAATGTAGGCGACGTATCAATGCCTGTCGGGCAGTTATGTGATTGCCTAAAGCACAAGAAAGTGGCGAGAATCGCCTCCTATGATGGCGGCGGCATACGCGGCATAGTCCCAGCCATTATAACGGAGCATCTGGAAAATAAAATCGAGCAACAGATGAAAGACACATTTCATCTTTTTGCCGGAACCTCCACCGGCGGTCTCATAGCGGCTGGACTGGCAATTGGGAAGCAGTCGTCTGAAATTACGAAGCTATATACTAATGTCGGGAAAAACATTTTTAGGAAAATTTCATTCTTTAGAAACGTACTCCAGTGTTTTCGCTCGAAGTACGACGCTACTTCACTGGAAAAATGTATATTCGACGTCTGCGGTAATTTAAAATTGTCCCAGGTTTCTAGCGATTTGCTGGTGCCATACCACAATTATTCCAACGGGCGGCCGAGTTTCTTCGAGAGTCATTTTGCGCGAATGATTAAATCCGAGAAATCAGAAACGCCGTTGCAAAATTCGCCGCCGTTCGACGACGGTGACGCCAACATGATTATTTCGCGAAGCCAAAGCTCCAGCAGCGACCATCCACCAAAAGTCACAAACGATTACTATATGAAAGACGTGCTGAGAACTACCTGCAGTGCGCCGACCTACTTCGATCCGTATTATCTGCAAACGATAAAGCAGATAGAAATTGGTTCCAAGTCATACACTGTAGGCCTGGATGGCGGGATGTTTGCCAATGATCCATCGTTATACGCGCTTACGGAAGCGTTTAGCCTCTACCCGCGAGCTGAAGCCTATTTTCTTCTTTCCTTCGGCACCGGAAAAGCCAATCTTCTTAGAGCATCTGAACCAAAATCGTTGCTGGGATGGGGCATGGAAGTGTCAGATATATTCATGACTGATATCGAGTCGAACGTAAGGCACATGTTAAAAGTTCTTGGCCTGACCTACAACAAAAAAGTTTTCTACGCACGGGTGAATGTGGACATTCCACATGAGTATTCCGCCATGGATAACGTCTCGGATAAAAATCTGAACTATCTCATGGCACGCGCGCGAGAATACATTGCTCGGGATGACGCACCGGTAAACGTGGTAGCGCCTGCTTTGCGACTCGCCATAACGCCGAAGGAAGAAATAGTCGTAGACGGCGATAAAAAAATCGATACAAATTTCCTTGAAATAGGGCGAAATTTTTCTTTTTAAGGTGGCAATGGATTGGCATACTAGGAAACAAAATTTTTTTTTACGGGTCCATTTAAAATTTTGGTATATTAACACCCAAATAACGTGATAATATGCGATCGATGGGCGATTGAAGTAAAGTTTTTCCAGTAAATTCTTTAGAAGAGCCTTGAGTACCTGTGTCCAATGTTTCCCGAGTG
>JAITRK010000046.1 GCA_031288435.1 Holosporaceae bacterium | reverse complement strand
CGGGGCCATGAGGCTTGCACTGGCTCAAGGAGAAGAGCTAAAAACAAAAATATTGAAAGAATACGAGCAAACGGCGCTGAAAGACGCCAGCGAAATGCATCGAAAGATCATTGAGGGGTCCATAACCGAGGCCGAAAATACCAAAAATAAATTAATAATAGAGGCTGTGGAAAAGGCCAAGGAGGAGGCAGAAACTCTTCGCCAGGATATATTCCAGAAAACCGAAGAGGATGCCAGAGTAAAAGCCGAGGCGGAAGCCGAAACCATAAAGTTAGACGTACTGAAAAAAGCAGAGGAAAGTGCCAAGGCAGAAGCAGAAATCGTCAGGTGCGATATATTGGAAAAGAGTAAACATGAAGCTAACACGGAAGCCGACGCACTTAAAAAGGATATACTTCAGAGAGCAGAGGAGGAAGCGTGTATCGAAGCCAAAAACATCGAGAATTTCATTCTAGAAGAAGCTGAGAAAGAAGCCAATGCGGAAGCGGCAGTGATCGAGGAAGCCGTTGTGGATAATCTGATTTCTGAATGCGAACCAGTAATGGACATAATGGATATAATAGACGAGGATAAAGGAGAAGAAGAGGAAGAAGCCATCGATGTTGCAGAGGCCATCGATGTTGCAGCCATGGAAATTGCGGAGGAGGCAATGGCTCCGGTAGCAGCAAAAAGCGGCCATTCTCCCAAAAAACGTGGCAAAAAAAATCACGGCGGAGCGTCGCCGTCCGCGGCAAATGGTCTGCAGTCGTTCTCCAGCTCCAACAGTGGCAACGGATTCATGCACAACGGCTTCGCGTCTCCGAATTCCGGAATTAACAGCCTGGCGGAAGAGGTGCTGTCGTCGGCCCGTGACGAAATTAGTAGATCCCTGAAAGTTATGCTGGATGAAATAAGGTGCCTGGCCGACAGCGAAATTAAAAAAGCCATATCCAAGATCAGAGAAACGGTAAAAATTGAAGAAAAAATCTTCCACTGCAACGACAGAAATCATTTGGAAAAAAAGTTAGAGGAAGAAAAAATGGAAGGGCTGAATGCCATGGATAAAATAGCGAGCAAACTTCTGCATACTCCACTGGAGGAGGGTTCTCCTGAAATAGCCGCAGAAAGCTGGAATAAGCCGACATTTTTCTCATCCCCAGGAGACAAAAAAGTCCCAATAGATTTTTTGAAACAGCGCATAAACGAAAAACTAAAATCTTCGGTGGATTCGTCTGTAATTTCGACTGTGTCGAACGAAGTGGACATGAACGCCGTACTAAATCTTGAAAAAACATTTGGCAAAGAATTCTCCGAGCGCTTTAATACCAGACTTGGATTTACGCCGTTTTTTATCATCGCCAGCATTTCGGCGCTTAAAAAGTATCGAATGTTCAACGCACATATTCATGACAGCGACATGATATACAAAAAAAATTACGACATATCAGTAATAACCTGCGGCAACGACGGAGTGGCGGCGCCGGTAATTCGCCATGCCGATTCTCTCTCTATAGCTGAAATAGAGAGAAGCATGATCGTTTTATCCAGAAGAGCCGTGGAAGGAACGCTGACGCTCGAGGAAGTTTCCGGAGGGACATTTACAGTGGTAAACGCCGGAGTATACGGTTCCCTCATGGGTACCGATCTGCTGACTACTCCACAGGTTGCGACGTTGAGCGTCCATCGCATGCATAATCGGCCGGTGGCCACCGATACCGGAGTTGAGATCAAGCCAATGCTGTATATCTCGCTATCCTACGACCATCGGGTGGCGGACACCAAGACGGCTTCCGAATTTTTGTGCGAAGTAAAAAATTACGTGGAAAACCCAGGCTGGACTATCCTTGGGCTCTAGTCGGCCGCCGCTTATCTCTTCTTACGTTTCACAGCCAAAATAAATGAAGCGCATTGTTTTTGCAGCTTTTTGCCTTATAATGCTGCTGTTTTATAGATAGGAATAACAATAAATGGTAAGGAAAATGGGGTTTCGATCGGTGGTAGCCATTGTGTTTGGCAGCCAGATAGGGTCCGGCATATTTGTACTGCCATCCACGTTGGCTCCCTATGGAGTATATGGCGTTTTGGGATGGATTTTTGCTGGAATAGCAGCCATACTACTGGCTTTCGTGTTCGCCAACCTCTGCTCCAAATATCCGCGCACCGGCGGCCCATATACGTATGTACAGGAGGTGTTTGGAACACTGCCTGCTTTTTTCGTAGGATGGGGCTATTGGCTTGTGTCGTGGATCAGCACAACAGTGGTAATAATTTCCTGCATTGCCTATTTGGATCCATTACTGAGCGGAGGCTTATCGCCACAGGTTGGTTTATGTATAGAAATTGCGCTACTAGCAGTAGTCACGGCCATTAACTGCCGAAGCGTTGAATTGGCCGGGAATTTCGAATTTCTATTGATGTTCATAAAATTTATTCCGTTTGTGGTTGTTCCAGCTCTGGTACTAGACCATTTCGCAGTATCCAATTTTGAAATATCATCACAAAATGCGGCACTGTCAAGCTTCGATATGATAGTTAACACCGTTTCCCTGTGTATCTGGGGATTTATAGGAGTGGAGTGCGGCACAACTCCTGCCGGCGCCGTGGAAAATCCGTCGAAAACGATCCCACGGGCCATTATTATTGGAACATGCGGCGTTGCTCTCGTCTACATAGCCAACAGCGCTGCAATTATGGGCGTAATTCCAGGAAAGATACTGGCCACAAGTAGAGCTCCGTTTGTGGATGCGCTGGGCATTGCAATTGGTGGAAATCAACTAATTCTGAAGACGATTTCATTTATAGCATTCATGGTCTGCGTTGGGACATTGAACGCCTGGATGTTGGCCTCGGCCCAGGTATCTCTTGGACTTGCGCAGGATAAATTACTGCCAAGCTTTTTCGCGATAAAAAACAAAGCCGGATCGCCATACGTAAGCATATTAATCAGCAGCATTGGATCAATTCCAATTCTCCTATTAACCAAAGACGAGAATATGGCAAAACAAATAACCGACATCATAGACATATCCGTGAAAGTGTTTGTTGTTGTCTATGCCGCCTGCGGTCTTGCCTTTTTCAAGATATCACTCGCGGAACGCAAAACCTGGAAAAGCTTGATAGCGGCGCTCTCTGTCATTTTTTGTTTAATGCTGGTGCTATGGGACCTGGATTTAAAATCTACACTCATTGTGTCCATGTTTTTCCTCAGTGGAATTTTCGTGCGTCCGTTTATGAGAAAAAAAATAGTAGATTCCACGCAGCTTGCTGCGTAAATATATTGTAACTCTGGCGGTTACACTTAATGTTTAGCATTTCGCGCCCAACGCGAGGCATACTCGTTGTCCATGCAGTCGCGATATTTTATTTGATAGCTCAAGCTCTATGAGGGCGGCAAGTACTTCCTGCGGCGACGCTTTTAGGGACAGAATTAGTTCGTCTATGGTGATTGGTGTAGCGCTAAGTGATTCCAGTATTTGTTTGCGAATTTTTTCCAGATCACGATCGGAAATTTTTGCTACGAACTCCGCTCTTTCTTCGTGCAGAGATGATTCACGAATGATTTTTTGGTTTTCTAGACTATCCAGGATATCCAGCGGGCCGCTTACCAAAGTGGCGCCGTCCTTTAGAAGAAGATTACATCCGATGCTGCGCGGATCCAGTGGAAACCCTGGAATGGCGAAAATTTCTCTGCCGTATTCCGCAGCCATTCTCGCCGTTATGAGCGATCCGGACTGCTCTGCCGCCTCTACGACGACGGTTCCAAAGGAGATTCCGGCAATTATTCGATTTCTTCTTGGAAAAAGTTGCGGCTGTGTGGCCGTGTCGAAAGGCATTTCTGTAAAAATGCCTCCGCTTTCGGCTATTTCTCTGTATAATTTTTCGTTTTCCTGCGGATATATAACATTTATTCCGCCTGCTAGAATAGCTATTGTTCCTGTTTTTAGGCTGCCGATATGGGCGCAGGTATCTATGCCTCTGGCCAGTCCGGAAACTATTACTACTCCATGGCTTCCCAATTCTTTGCAGAGAGACGAGCAGAATTTACTGCCGTGCAGCGAAGCATTTCTAGAACCGACAACGGATATGAAATTTCTTCTATGAAATGACAGGAGAGTTTCTCTTTGACCCAGGAAAGTCAGCAGCGGCGGCGGGTCAGGAATGGTTCTTAGCAACGATGGATATAGCTCATCTTCAAGAAACACCAACTCAGCTCCGATGGATTCCAGTGCTTCCTGCTCTCTTTCAATTTCTTCATCACTGCATATCCTAAATGTTTTTCCGGACGATTTTGCTAGAACCGGCAATGCGTGCAGAGCCTTTTCTCCGCTACCATATTTTGATATTAGATTCCAAAAAATAGCAGGTCCTATGGAACTACTGCGAACTATTTTCAACCTGGCTAGTTTTTCACTTGGTGATAGCAAGGAGATCTCCTTCTCCCGAAACCAAACGCTTTATGGACTTGATTTTTTCCCATTCAGCAGCTGCTTCAGATTATCATGATGCTTCCAAACGATAATCACAGCCAGAGTTATTAGAACATATAACTGATTAATAAAGTTACAAGAAAACGGGCTCAGATGATAAAAAAATGCGCAGGCAAAAAGTACGCTGGCAATGCTGGCGACGGACGAAATCCTTACTATTGCAAACACAGTCCACCAAACCAGCGTCGAGCAGAACAGTGCTGACGGATTCAGCGCTCCAACTACGCCGAGATACGTAGCGACCCCTTTTCCGCCTCGCCATTTTAGCCACGGCGAATATATGTGACCCAGTACTGGTACGGCAATCAATAACAAGCTTGCCGTTTCATTTTCACAGCCGAAATATTTACAAACGAGGAATCCCTTTAGAAAGTCCAGGAAGAACGTCAGCAATCCAAGCATTGTTCCATGTGTTCGAAAAACATTTGTGGCGCCGATGTTGCCGGATCCGCTGCTGCGTAAATTTCCTTTGCCCCAGATGTTGGTTAAAATCAAACCAAACGGTATGGAACCAGCAAGATACGCCAGAAGAACAAAAACAAAATCCATCACGCCTCAACTCCAGACAACAAAACGCGCCGTCAAAGCGGCGCATTTTGTTAAAAAGGTGTTAGCCGATATCAAAATCCGAATAGCCAACAACTTTATAGATGACGTCCAAAGAATTACGCTCAACCTCTACAAGTTTGTCTTTAATTGAAATAGAGCCTTCTTTCATCGCTTCCAAGTCGCCGACATCGCACAATTGCAACGATGTAGGAGTGACGCTCCAAATCTTTTTAATCATGATTTTTCCGCAATTTAGAATCACGACCGTGGATTCAGGCGCCAGGTTATTCGATGGCTCCAGATATAGAGTTGGAGAGCTACTGAAGTGTGGCTTGAAATATGACGCGGACTTTATGGCGAACACGTCGTTTCTCAAACTTAATTCGATCGGTCTTTGCCGCCATTCTGCCGGAGAGCAAATCTTAATAACCAGGTCGGATGAATTATTTTCGTCGCGCGTTACACAGTAAAGCGGCATACTACTTTCTTTTATGGCCAGGTCTCTACGTTTCCTATTGAATTCGATTGGAGTCACCACATGGCTGTCATGTGAAACTTCCTGCAGCAATTCCGCCGGTTCGCAGCTGAAGGCATGGGATAGCCTTCTGATTAAATCGGTGTTTAATCTCCTTGATCCTGACTCTAACCTGGACAAATACGAAATAGATATGCTGGTTATTTCGGAAAGTGTTTCAAGAGTGTATCCACTTCTCTTCCGCAGGTATTTTAGATGCGTCATCGGCGCATCCTTTCTTTTTCTTCCTACTCTTTCTGCAACTACTTCCGTTGAAGCATCACGAAATGCCAAATCTTTCATTGGACTTAAACTTTGTCTTGCCATGCTAACCTCTTTTTACTAAACCTAACGTTATCGGTATACCAAACGACAAAAAGAAAGTCTATAGAAAAAAACGAAAAAGAACAAAAAAATAAAAAAAATTCGGTATACAATGCTATTGCTTTGAAATACCTCATCTTTATAAGGACCAAAAATAAAAAATTTCCATTGAAAATTTCTTATTTTATTATCATAATATTATCTGTATTATATGCATGAAAAATATACGTTTTTGTTGTTTTTAGGTATTTTCATTGCGGGTATTGTGCGATTTTAATACCAGGGGTATGATATGGTTTCGTTAAAAAACAACACGTTAGGCTTTGCGGTATATAAAGAGTTGTGCGAAATACACGGAGTCAAACTTTCTAATCGCAATAAAACAAAATTAACCTTGCAAAAATCACGGAATTTTACAAGATCTCGCTATCTGCTAAAGCCAACGCATCCAAGGCGGCCTTGCACAAAAATTACAGACGAAGCCGCAGATAGCAAGCTCTTCCGCCCGGAAAATATCGATATTTTATCCAGAAGATACGTAGCCGTTCCGTTCAGTTTATCCGTAAAAAATCATCTGTGGGTTAGCGAAGTCGACGTGGTGGAATGGCTGCTTCAAATCGGAGTGCAGGTGAAGCGCCTGCCCAATCAATTGTACGTTCTGATGGGCAAGGTGTGTCTTCCAAGCCACGTCATCATATTCGCGAATCGAAAAAGAGTAGACATGGGGCAGAGGCCTTTCTACGTGGATGGATTAACGGAATTTTAGACATGGCTATAAATAAAAGCTTTGCTGTTTCAGCTACCTGTTTTTTTTGCTACTATCGTACGGTTTGTAGTTTTTTCGGAGAGGAAATAGAGCAATGGGAAAATTAGTGGCGCTGACTGGAGATAGGCCGACAGGCAAGCTTCATCTGGGACATTTCGTTGGTTCCCTAAAGAGCAGGCTAGAACTGCAGAATGAGTGCAACCAGTATATCATGATAGCCGACACGCAGGCTCTTACCGACTATTTCGAAAACCCGCAATTGGTGATCGAAAGCATAATGGAAGTCGTGGCTGATTATTTGGCGGTTGGGTTGGATCCAAATTTATCAACGATATTTATACAATCCCAGGTGCCGCATCTCTGCGAGCTTACAATGTATTATATGAATCTGGTTACAGTATCTAGGCTGCAGCGTAATCCAACCGTAAAAGCGGAACTGGTGCACAAGGGCTTTGGATCGTCGATACCTGCTGGTTTTTTGTGCTATCCTGTTAGCCAGGCGGCAGACATAACTGCCTTCGGAGCAGAAATTGTTCCGGTTGGCGAAGATCAGCTGCCCATGATAGAACAAACCAATGAAATTGTTCGTAAATTCAATAGATTATATAATACCAAATGCCTCAAAGAAGCCAACGCACGTCTCAGCAGCGTCAAAAGATTGAGCGGAATAGACGGAAAGGCTAAGGCCAGTAAATCGCTTAATAACGCCATATTCCTCAGCGATGCTCCGGATGTTATAAAAGAAAAAGTATACGCCATGTTTACTGACCCAAATCACATCAGGGTTTCCGATGGTGGAAATGTAAAAGGTAACGTGGTTTTCGAGTATCTGGACGCTTTCTACGAT
>JAITRK010000098.1 GCA_031288435.1 Holosporaceae bacterium | reverse complement strand
AGCTTCGTAGATATAACTTTTTGTTAGATTGCAGCCGTATTTCTGACGAAGCTCGGCGTTCAGCAATAGCTGCATAACATTTTCCGGAAATTTCATAGCCGCCAAGCCGGTTGTTTTTCGATCGTATACCTGCTCTTTTATGACCAAATTCTGCAAATACCTGATCAGCGGTATAAAATCCAGCTGCTGGAAGAACGTGGAGCCATGAACCGCGTATTCTTTCAACAAATTCAGGCCATCGCTTTCCGCCAGGAGGTCGACTTTCAGCCAAAAAGATCGCAGATCTTCGTCGGTATCGCCCATTATCTTTACCAATTCGTTTTCCATGTATTGCGAAATCGTCGGTAGAAGCATTTTACAGAAAGAATGCAGCGTTTGATCGTTTTTGAAGGACGGTATGGCGTAGAAACAACTTTTCACAAAGCAATCCGTAACCTTTTTCGACTTCACATAATCTCCGCTTTCCAGCAGAAAGACGTTTCCGGCAGTTCCCAGAAAAGGCTGCAACTTTTCCCAATGCACGTCTTCGACATTCTTTAGGCAGAAGACGTTAACGCCACCTCCGAAGAGACTGCATTGCCCACGAAGATTTTTGAGGCAATCGAAAATAGTGGAGCAGGAGAACAAGGCTACATTCTCGGCATCGTATTTGCGGACTAATTTTTCTCGCAAAAAATCGCAGAAAACTCCAAATGTTTTTTTAAAGTTTCCATACAAGTAAAAATCGACTCCATCCCTGACGATGGAGTCGTCTATGTTTCTAAAATCCAATTTCATTTTTACACTCCAAACGGTGCCGAGCGGGGGACTCGAACCCTCGACCTACTGATTACAAATCAGTTGCTCTACCAGCTGAGCTAGCTCGGCAAAAACATCTATTACATTCAGGGACGGAGTCGGAAGGAGTCTAACACTTGTTGCGTTACGAAACAACAGCCGGACTAGCCTCTTCGATAGAAGTTTCCTTCGTTGACGATTCCTTTGGCGAAACTTCACGATCCACCAATTCGATAATCGCCATTGGAGCAGCGTCTCCTTTGCGGAATCCGCATTTTACTATGCGAGTATAGCCGCCGTGCCTGGATGCATAGCGAACAGCCAGCACTCCAAATGCTTTCGATACCAACTCGTTATCACGAAGCTTCGCGAATAAATTTCTACGGTCTGCAAGACCACCTCGCTTCCCAAGCGTCAATATTTTCTCGACGTAGGGTCTCAGATCCTTTGCCTTCGGAAGAGTGGTAGTTATTTGCTCGTATCTCAGGAGAGCTTTGGCCAACCCATTAAACATCGCCTTCCTCTGAGCCGTATCTCTGTTGAACTTTCTTCCGCTAATTCTATGACGCATGAGCTACTCCATTAAAATTTTTCATTGGTACGCTTGGATATATCTTCCATATTCTCCGGAGGCCATCCCTCCACCTGCATGCCGAGGTATAGACCCATGTGAGATAGGACCTCTTTGATTTCATTTAGAGACTTTCGACCAAAATTCGGCGTGCGCAGCATATCATTTTCACTTTTCTGCACCAGATCGCCTAGGTAAACAATATTATCGCCCTTTAGGCAGTTCATGGAACGAACAGATAGCTCAAGATCATCGACTTTTCTGAGCAAATTCTGATTAAACGGTAGAGACAATTCTTTGATGCTGCGACGATCTTCCGCATCGTCTTCAAAATTGACAAACTTTTGTAGCTGATCCTGCAATATCTTTGCCGACATGGCTACCGCGTCGTCCGGACGAATCGATCTGTCTGTTTCCACCGACAGGATTAATTTATCATAGTCAGTGATTTGCCCGACGCGCGTATCCTCCACTTTATAGGACACCTTCTTGACTGGATTAAAAATAGAATCGATAAACAACGTACCCACCGGAGCGTTTTCAACTCGATTCTGCGCCCCTTGCACATAGCCGCGTCCAACGGTAACTGTCATTTCCATGGAAAATGGCACGCCATCGCCCACTGTGCATATGTGGTGCTTCGGATCCAGCACTTCCAGTTCCGATCCAAGATCAAACATGCCGGCCGTAACGTCACATGGGCCGGTCACTGATATTTTCATCTTACGAACGCCGTCGCCATTGAGACGTATTGGCATGGATTTAATATTCAATATAATATCAGTTACATCTTCTAGAATTCCTGGAACAGTTGAAAACTCGTGCAACACGCCATCTATCTTTATGGACGTAACGGCCGCCCCCTTCAGGGACGACAGTAGAACTCTGCGAAGAGCATTACCAAGAGTTACTCCAAAACCTCTTTCCAAAGGTTCTGCAATGAACGTCCCAATGCTATGGGTAACCTCGGTTTCAGAAACGGCCGCACCATCAGCCTGCAATCTATACGGCCTTATCAGATCTTGCCATTGTCTATGTTTACTAACCACAATAATCCTCTTACAGTTTTTTATCAAACTCTTCTGCGTTTTGGCGGTCTACAGCCATTGTGTGGAATCGGCGTAACGTCTCTTATAACGCCGACCACAAGTCCCAAAGATTGAAATGCTCTAAGAGCAGATTCACGACCGGAACCAGGCCCAAGTATTTCCACATCGACGTTTTTCATGCCATGCTCCATTGCCTTGGCCGCCGCCTTGTCTGCCGCCATTTGCGCCGCATAGGGAGTAGATTTTCTGGATCCCTTGAATCCCAAACTGCCAGCCGAGCTCCAGGAAACCGTATTGCCGTGTAAATCCGTAATCGTGATCGTGGTGTTGTTGAATGTCGCATTTACATGCACAATTCCAGACGGAACTTCTTTCCTATCTTTCTTTTTAACTTTTGGAGTAGTTTTGTGAGCCATAATAAATTCCTATTTCGTTACTTTTTTCTTACCTGGAATCGCGCGAGCTTTACCTTTTCGCGTGCGAGCATTTGTGTGTGTCCTTTGACCGTTAACCGGAAGTCCCTTTCGATGCCGCAGCCCTCTGTAACAACCAAGATCCATCAATCTTTTGACGTTCATGGTCACCACTCGACGAAGATCGCCTTCCACCTGATAATCTCTATCTATGACTTCGCGAATCCTTAGAACTTCGTCTTCCGTTAGTTCAAACACACGGCGTGAAGGCGGAATCGACAATCCCTTGCAAATCAGTTTCGATCTTGCAGGACCTATTCCATATATATATCTTAGAGCAAACTCCACATATTTTTTGTCGGGCAAATTAACGCCTGCTATACGAGCCACGAGTTATCTCCTCTCTAATCCAAAACCATCAAATATGCCGCCAACTGCTTCGGCGACTTCCCGCGGAGACGCGTTTCCAGATACCTTTGACAACCTATCCGCATAGTATTCACAAAGCGGAAACGTTAGCCTCCTATATTCCTGCAAACGGTACTTCACGACTTCTTCCTGATCATCGTCTCTTTTAATAAGAACGCCGCCGCAGCTGGAACAAACGTCCAGATTATCAAGTCTGCCAAACGTCGCTCCGCATTTTTCGCAAACTCGACGACCGGACAATCTCTCTACAACCACGTCCTCATCGACGTCTATTTCCACCACCCGAATAGAGTTCTTCATGCGTCCGCAGTCCAGAGAATCCATGAATTCTGCCTGTCCCGTAGATCGCGGATACCCGTCCAGTAGCACAAGCTCTCCAGCCAACGAACTTTTGAGCAAATTATCCTTCACCACGCCGTTGACAATGTCGTCGCTCACCAACGCGCCGCCCCTAACCGCAGCGGCAATTCTTTTCCCCATTTCGGTATTACTTTCTACTTCATTTCTCAATAAATTTCCAGTGGAAAAATGAATCATCCCATAGCGGTTGACCAAATGTTGCGCCACTGTCCCCTTCCCTGCTCCTGGAGCCCCAAGGAAAACAACAATTTTTATGCTGGATTTATGACAATTGCAGCAGATCATTTTTTCTTTCCCGCTTTTTTCAACACTCCCCTATACTGATGAGACAGTATGTGGGTATATATCTGTGAAATGGTGTCTATTGTAACACCAACTATGATCAAAACACCAGTGCCTCCAAACACAAAA
>JAITRK010000012.1 GCA_031288435.1 Holosporaceae bacterium | reverse complement strand
ATGGTTGATTTTTGCATTTTCGCCGATGCTGCTGTTTTTGATCTCGACAAAATTTCCGATGTGAGCTCCGGCGTTTATCTGCGTACCCTGTCTCAGCCTCCCGAATGGCCCGATAACGGCGTTTTCGACCTCGCTGCCATCGATGGAGCAAAATGACTCGATAACTGATCCACTTTTTATGTGCACATGGCGACCAAACACCACAAATGGTTTTATGGTGACGTCGTTTTCGATGATGGTATCGAAGGAAAAAAATACAGTTTCTGGGGCAACAAGTGTAACTCCGTTGGCTAAATGTTTTTGACGCATTTTCTGTTGAAAATACAATTCAAGGGCCGCCAGTTCGCCGCGGGTGTTGGCTCCGGATAATTCGGACACGTCAGCAGTGTAATATCTACACAGGTGTCCGGCCTCGTGGGCGAGCCGCACAATATCGGTTGCGTAGATTTCTCCGGTAACTGGGCTCGGATTTATCTGTTCGATAAGATTCAGCAGCATATCTTTTCGTACCAGCAATCCGGCGTTGCACAGCGGGAGGAATCGGTTTGTTGTCGTGCCGGAGGCGTCCCTGGATTCGACTATGCTTTTTATGGTGCCTTCAGTTTCTGCCGCTTCCAGTCTTCCCAACGCGTTGGAGCCAGCTGCTTCCATGGCCAACACTACCACCGCCGTGCGACTGCAGCTAACTGCGACGTCGGCTAGCTTCTGTAGAGTATTTTTGCTGACAAGTGGAATATCCGCGTATAGCAGGTAAACAAATTCATTGGCTGAAGGATTCATGTTTCCAAGAGCGCATTTCACGGCGTCGCCTGTTCCTCGTGGACTAGCCTGATGAGCCATGGAAATTTTTTCTTTAAATTCCGAATGGAAAAAAGCTTCGTGCTCCTGCCTGATCACCACTCTGACGTCGCCTATGCCGCTCTCCAGCGCAGATTTTATCACGTGATCCACCAGCGATAACCCGCCAACTCTGTGGAATGCTTTTGGAATGGAAGACTTCAAGCGCACACCGTCGCCGGCAGCTAATATTATGGCCGAATAGCTATAAATATCCATTTTCCTATCAACAAAACTACAGGCAACGCATTGTAGCACGCACTCAGCTAAATTGAAACTTCCACAATTACGGTGTCTGAGATGTGTGGCTTTGGTAATATTTTAACGCCGGTTTTCTCGGAAAAATTCTGTATATTCTTTTGGTTATAGCCGTTTGTTACAATGATAGACTGTTTTTGCATGGACGTTTTTTTTATCACGTCTATGCCGTTTAATCCATGATTTCTAAGTTCATAGTCTGATAATAGAAAAATGTTACTTTTGTTATCGAACGAATTTATAAAATCGATTGTTTCCTGTCCTTGCTCAAAGTATTTTACGGATAACTTATCTTCATAATTTTTAAAAACTTTTCTCCAAACATGATGGACTGACAAATCATCATCCAACACAACGACTAAATCCCCTCCACGCAGCATCAGTCGATCCACAAACCAAATTGGCGGCTCCACAATCGGAATTGTAAGCACTATGGAAGTTCCCACACCTTCGGTGGAGTTAATACACATTGCTCCTTTTAGTTCCTGTAGAGCTCCATAAATCTGCTTCAGGCCTATTCCATGGCCGCCTTCCTTGCTGCTGTCTATTGGAATATTACTCTTGATTCGATCAACGGTCTCAGGCGTCATGCCAACGCCGCTGTCCCTGACTCCGATTTTAACATGCCGGTTCTCAATGCGAGAATCTATTGTTACTTTTCTATCTATTTCTTTATTCTGCAAAGCTTCTACGGCGTTATTAACGAGATTAGAGATCATGCGACTGAAACTCGAAGCATTACCTCGAATGAAAGTATGCTTGTGGGAAAGATCAGGCACATAATTAAAGGATACCATAGATTGACTGTATTGATTTATTTTATGATTTATGACTTCCTGCAGAGCAAGATCAACTAAAATATTTTGATTCTTTTCTTCGATAATCGAAATTTTATCGTCGCATTCCTTGTATTTGTTTAGAAGGTCGTTGGCAATATCGTTTATGCTGCCGACTACGCTTTGTAATGTTAGACGATCTTTTTCAGACAGATTATCGCATATTTTAGCAAGCGTCGACAGTACTGCCAGCGGAGAACGAATATCATGGGCTACCTGTTCTGTAAAATTTTTCATTTCCTGCTGCATGCTGTTTTGCAGTTCCAGCTTTTCTGCTCTTTTTTCATTTGTAATATCAATGGAAATACCGATGAGGCCTCCGACTTCGCCGTTTACTCTCAGTGGCGCCTTAATGGACATATAGTAAGTACCGCAGTAGTTCTCTTCGACGACTACTCTTTTTCCTTTTTTCATGACGTCCAGCGAGACTTCCCATGCAACTGGATCCGTAACGCACGGCGCCTCTCCTACTAACTCACAGAACGTATCGTTTTTATAGATATACTTTCCCTTCTTATTCACAGCGAATAGATTTATTTTCAACACCTCGCTTCCCAAAATAGAGATCATCTCTTGTATTACGGCGTTATGATCGTAGGTGATTTTTTTGCCTGCCCTCGTCTTATTGGAAAGATTGTATTGTAATTGCGAGATATTTAGATTATAGCGGTCTATAATAAATTGCATTGCAGGAGAAAATTGGGTTGGATATATTATAACTGCGTTCTTCAGGAACGCGCATGTATGAGCATATTCCTCCAACAGGAAATTTAGACAGTTGGTTGCGGATCCTTTGTTTTTAGATACAAATAATGCAACTTCTCCTTCAATAG
>JAITRK010000088.1 GCA_031288435.1 Holosporaceae bacterium | reverse complement strand
GACAGTGGTTATTCTTTTGAATTGTTTTGCCGCGCAGACAGAGTGGACGTACATCCGGATCGATCCATCTCCATAGTTGACTATAAAACAAGCACAACAACAACGCAGAAGGATGTGAGGCAGGGGCGCGCGCCACAGCTTCTTGTCGAGGCTATTATAGCCAGAAACGATGGATTTGCTCTCGGAACCACAGACGTAACAGATCTTTGTGTCTGGCAGCTAACTGGATCACCTGATAATACAAAGATTATAGACATATGCAATTCGCGGGAAGAGGCTAGCGCGCTTGCGGAAAAAACTCTCGCTGGTGTCATAAAACTGATCGAACAGTATAATTTGCTGGGAATTCCATACAATATAAACGTTAACCACGAGTATGACAGAGCTTATCATCACCTGGCTCGCGTAAAAGAATGGAGCTGTAATCAAGCATGATTGAAGAGATCAGAGATATTGGCGCATCGCTATGGATTTCCGCTTCCGCAGGCACTGGCAAGACCAAAAGCTTGGTGGATCGGTTGCTTGCCCTGCTGTTAAACGGCGTTAATCCAAGCAAAATTCTATGCCTAACCTATACTCGAACCGCTGCAACAGAGATGTTGGAACGTCTTGCACGGCAGCTGCAGGATTTTCGCCGCATGTCGGATGACGAACTGCGTGCAACGCTGGAAAATACTGGCTTTGACGAGCGCCACCTACCAATCGCAAGATCGCTGCACGAAAAAAGTATGTTGCCATCCGAATGGGTGCAAATAAAAACTATTCACGGTTTTTGCAGCTGGATTCTCCAGAAATTTCCACTGGAAACGGGAATGCATTCCGGTATGAGCATATGCGACGACCACCAGAAGAAACTACTGCTGAACGCCGCCGTGGGGAAGGTTTTCGAAGATGAAAATTGCCGTGATTCCTTGGAGTTAATTAGCGGACATATATTGGATCTTTCGGCGTTTATCGAGAACAATCTTTCCAAGATAACCAAATTTACAGCGCAATTTGACGATTTTGAGCAATTATACGCGGATTTTTTCAATATAAAGCAGGATAAAATTCTCCTGAACGAAAAAGAACTAACCAGCCATCTGATGGACGAAATTTTTTCTGGCCAGGCGAAAAAAATATTCCTGGAACTGTCCGAAATTTTATTCTCCGGTTCCGCGAAGGATATTGAAAAGGCAACATGTCTAAAAATCGCTGCCGAGAATCTAAGCGACGATTTTCTTGGAGCATTTCTAACAAAGAAATTGGAAGCTCTGGAAAAAAAATGCAGCGAAGCTCTGGCAAAAAAATATCCGTTTCTGCCGCACAGAATGGAAGAAGTTGCGCAGTTGGCGATGGAGTTTTTGGAAGCGAAAAGAAAGCACATGTCGGCCAAGATGAACGCAGCTTTTTTCTTGGTCGCAAAAAAAATAATCATGGAATTCAACGAATTGAAACGAAAAAATTACTGCGTTGATTTCAACGACCTAATCTGGAACACTTCGATCCTGCTGAAGGATATGCAGTGGGTATTGTATAAGATAGACGGCGGTCTGGATCATCTCTTGATCGACGAAGCCCAGGACACATCGCCGGAACAGTGGGAAATTGTGGGAACCATCGTCGACGAGTTTTTTGCCAATTATGGCTCGAGAAAAACAGTGTTCGTGGTTGGAGACGAAAAGCAATCGATATATTCCTTCCAGGGAGCCGACCTGGAACAGTTTCGGCAGATGCATGGCTATTTTAGGAAAATCTCCGAATTTAGTGGGCAGAAATTTCATAACCTGGCGCTAAATACCTCATATCGATCAACCGGAAATATTCTTTCCTTTGTGGACGGCGTTTTTAAAGATATTTTCCCCAATACGTCCCACGTTCCGCACAGATCTATCAACGACGGAGTTGTGGAAATAGTAGAACTATTCGAAGATGATGATTCAGAGGAAGACGCTACTGATGACGTCTGGGAGATCGCCGGAACTGCCAGCATGGTTACGGCGGAGGAAAAACTAGCTTCTCATATCGCAAACTTAATTCATGACGCTATCAGCAGTGGAGTTTTTGTCGCCTCCAAAGGCCGGCCGGCCACTGCGTCGGATTTCCTGATCCTATTTCAACATCGCGAGCCCAAAACCATGCGCCTAATTCTGAGAGCGCTTGGTAATTTTGGTATTCCAACCTCCGGCGTCGATCGATTTTTGCTGAAAGACGAGCTAATTGTGGAAGATCTGATGATTTTTGCGGAATTCGCCGTCTTTCCCCAGGACGATCTCGCCTGCGCCCGCGTGCTCAGGTCTCCGGTCGTTGGCATGGATGAAAGCGAGCTAATGGATCTGTGCATCGCCAGAAAGGATGCGCATCTATGGGATTATCTACTGGAAAACGAAAAATTATGTCTCCGCTACTCGCTGGATAAGCTAAAGGCGCATCTGTACGACGTATTTCGGGTTCCGGTTTATGATTTTTTTATGAGCTTGCTGACGGACGACCTGCTAAAACACTTTGTGGCTCGGCTAGGACAGCAGTGTCTAGACGCTCTGCGCGAATTTCTTGAAATAGTTCAGGATAATAACATGGCCGTTTCGGCGTTTTGCGATTGGTTTCGTTCCTGCGACTACGAAATAAAACGGGAATCCTTCGGCGGAGAATGCGTAAAACTAATGACTGTACACGGAGCAAAAGGTCTACAGGCTCCGTTTGTAATAATTGCTGACAGCCATTTTTTTCGAGAAAACGACAACAAAATTTTAAAAACTCCGGATGGAATATTTGTCTGGGATTTTTCTCGAAAATTCCGCAGCGAGAATTTAACAGAGCTTTGCAGTCAGGAATCGCGTCGAAACGCAGAGGAGTCTCATCGACTGCTATATGTGGCGTTGACCAGGGCCCAGGATTTTCTGTACATTTTAGGCAAAAATCCCAAAAAAAATCTGCGTAATTCCTGCTGGTATAGTATTGTGAGTCGGGCGAATAATCGAAGGGATTGTCTCCAAAAGGCGGAGATAGTATAAATGTACCTAAATATGTATCTAAACAGCAGAGCCTATTGCGCCGAGCTAATGACGTGGAGAAAGTTATGAACAGTAATACAGGAACGCAGACGGTGTCTGGAACAACGGTGCCACCAGCGCCCACGACGTCGTCGCCGGAGCAGCAGCATAATCTGATGAGTTCACTCATGCTTCCTTTTCTCATATTGATAGCTTTTTACTTTTTACTCATGCGTCCGCAGCAAAAAAGAGACGCTAGAAGAAAGAATATGGTGAATTCTTTGAAAAGAGGTGATAGAATCGTTACGGCTGGCGGCATCATAGGTAGCGTTCACAAAATTGTTGGAGAGAAAGAGATTTCAATGGAAGTTGCAGATGGCGTTCGTATCAGAGTTCTCAAATCGTCGGTGGCGGAGGTGTTGACCGGTGGATCTGCGCCGATGAACGAGATAGAGGAGGGCGGTGGCAAAGCTGCCAAGGTA
>JAITRK010000105.1 GCA_031288435.1 Holosporaceae bacterium | reverse complement strand
AATTCCGCCAAAAATGAATGCCGGAGCCCTATCTGAGAAACTGGCGCATCTGGGAGCAAATATGCTGCTAAAAATGCTAAAAAATCTCGAGGAAAATTTACGCAATGCTGTTCCGCAACCGGATCATGGGTGCGCCTATGCCGCAAAAATTTCCAAGGAATCCTGTCGCATCGACTGGAACGATAGCTGCGAAAACATTCTGCGGCATATCCGTGCATTTTCGCCAACTCCGTCGGCCTGGAGCGAGATCGATGGCATGCGAATAAAAATTTTGGACGCCGACGTCGTAACCGTCGACGCCGTTGCTTCCGGCGGCGAGATCGGCTGCCTGGGTGATCGTCTGCTTGTATCCTGCGGCAACGGTCGTTTGGCGCTCACAGAAATTCAGCCGGAGGGCAAGCGGAAAATGAGTGGCGAAGAGTTTTTTCGCGGTCATCGGCATTTATTGGGAAAATCGTTTGGATGATGATGGAACAGAGCCATAGCCATGATAATCTGAATAATCTACGTGCGGAATGGCTAATGGAGCTTACAGTTCAGCATCGTTATTCAGGTCACACCGTTGCTGCCTACGACGGCGATATGGCGAATTTTCTGTCCTTCCTGAACGATCACTTTGGAGAACTCGCTTCGCTGGAAATATTGCGGCAAATGAAAATTTCGGACTTCCGATCCTGGCTTTCGCATCGCATAGGCAATGGCATGAGCCCGCGATCAAATGTGCGAGCGCTGTCCGCTGTAAAATCGTTCTTCAATTATTTGGCAAGAGCTAATCTAATTGATCAGAGGATTATCAGTTCGGTAAAACGCCCGAAGTTACCAGATCTGCTTCCCAAACCCATAGACGAAAAGGTTGTTCTAAATTTCCTTGAAAGCGAATCGTTTTTCGACGGAGATGCGGAGTGGGTAACAAAGCGAGATAGGGCTCTCTATACTCTGCTCTACTGCACCGGCATGAGAATAGGCGAAGCGTTATCACTAAAAACCAGGGACGTTGCCGCTGAAACTAAAATAGTGGGCAAAGGGAAAAAGGATAGAATAATTATACTTCTCCCCATTGCGCTCCAGAGGATAGAAGAATATATCGCATCGTGTCCGCATGACCTAATTCATGGATATTTATTTCTGGGAGTCAGGGGCAAAAAACTTCACGCCACCTATGTGGATAATCGGCTACAAAAGTTAAGACTGATACATGATTTGCCAGATCACGCATCCGCCCATGCTTTCCGGCACAGTTTCGCCACCCATCTCGTCCAGAGGGGAGCTGACCTGAGATCAGTGCAGGAGCTCCTTGGGCACGAATCTCTTTCCAGCACACAGATATACACCGATGTGGACGACTACAATCTGCTAAAAATTTATGAGAAATCTCATCCGCTGGAAATCAAGCGTCGCTAACAGTGTAGCGTTTTTTGGATTTTTTATGAATCAATCGTGAAAGAAACGGCGCTGGCGCATTGTTTATTTTTTACTTTTATAGTATCTTCGCAACGAATTAGCGGGTGGTTAGCTCAGCGGTAGAGCATCTCGTTTACACCGAGGGGGTCGGCGGTTCGAACCCGTCATCACCCACCACTGTTTGTTGTTGTTTGTGCTGTGCTCGTAGCTCAACTGGATAGAGCGCCAGACTACGGATCTGGAGGTTGGAGGTTCGACTCCTCTCGAGCGCACCACCTGAGGCTCAGCCTTCCGGCAATTTGATCTGGACTCCAATCTTCCTGCAAATGTCTGAGTACGAAGACTTTTAGATCATAAATTATCTTTTTCGGAATTTGATTGGCCAGCGATCTCCGCTTCATCGAAATATATTCAGGATTGCACGCCATATGGTCTGGATTTGCTCCATGTAGCGGCGAAGCGACTACCTCATAATGCTATCCACCTACGATTCCAGTGGAGCATACAACATGCAGCACAGCATGCGCTCTTCACAATATTAGATCTTCTGCGAAAGTAGATGGAATTCAAAAGAGGTTAAAAACAGAGAGAGAAAGAGCGAAACTCAATAAAAACTTAAAGGAAAAATATGCTGAGTTTCACTCGATTATGTAATCAAAAAAGGAATTTTACAAGACTGACTGGAGTAGAGTTTCTGCGAATTGCAAAAAAGACACAATGGCTCGGAGCCAGAAAGCGCCTCCATTCCGCCGGACCTCATCGGCTCTTTTGACGCCGGCGAACCAGGAGGCGCTTGAAGATCTGCTATTGCATATATTTTGTCAACAGATCGTGCTCCTTCTTTAGAAGTGAAGTTAAATTATGAAAACCCGTAAATTCAAACACGTTGCCGTTCAGGTAAGCTGTTACAAAAAATTGCCGAGCAGGATTTAGAAGAATTGACCTTTTTCCCGAATCAGTCCCTCCTATAAATAGCTCAACTAGGTCCTTTCCGCTTTCGGCAACTAATTCAGTCTCTCCTATGAATAGCTTAACTAGGTCCTTTCCGCTTTCGACAACTAATTTAGCAAATGACAAGCTCTCGCTTGAACATCCAATGGAGTGATCCTCTTGGTCGTCATCCCAAACAACCATTCCATTCACATTCAGGCACGTGACTGCGATTGCTACACACAATAATTTTTTCATTTCTAACACTCTCCTTTAATTTAAACAAATAACAATAAACTTACTCAAAACAATGCTATAATGTCACAGCAAAGTATCCAAGGAACAAACAAAACGACAAAAAATACGTACAAGGAATATGTATGACGGTCTTCGCTAAAAAACAAGCAATTTACAGTTGTAAAAATATTCGATGCAATGGATATAAAATCTAGAGAAATAACACTAAAACAATCGTTATCGAAGTTTACATGCTGCCATTCCGGCTTAAAAATTTCTCCAGCTCTTAAGCCGCAATATTCAGTTATTGTATCTTGATCAGGCGTTCTCGATGCAGTGCTTGGTTACGAAGAATCTCATGTGATCTGCGACGTTGTGTATTCTTAGATAATCAATTCCTGCGTCTTTGGCATAGCATGCTACCGAGATGCTTTCTATGTCTCGATCTGGAGCGGCTACAGTCGAATGGTTTGCTAGAAACGACTTTCGAGAAGCTCCAAGCAAAATGGCGCAGCCATATCGGCGCAGTGTCTTTAATCGCTTAATGATGTAAAGATTTTGGTATTTTGTTTTCCCGAAGCCGATTCCTGGATCAATAATAATGTTGCTATTTTTTAGGCCGAGGTTTCGAAGATATTTTAGACGATCCTCCAACCAAAATGGATCAGCGCCATGTTGCATTACAACCAATTTGACGCCCCTATCGGCAATTAGTTTTATGGTTTCCGGCTCCAGGGCAGAAGCCTGATCGTTTATCCATTTTACATTGCGCCTTTCGAGGACATATTTCACTACGTCGTCAAAATATGTGTCTACGCTTATAGCTTCGACGTCACTGCAGCGTTCCAGCACCGGAGCCAGCCGAGAAATTTCTTCAGACGGCGGAACTTCCACATACCCTGGGCGCGTCGACTGGGCGCCAATATCTATAATGTAGGCTCCGTCGCACAGCAATTGCCTGGCATGTTGTTCCGCCATTTCCGGATCTAAAAATTTTCCGGCATCCGAGAAAGAATCTGGCGTAACATTCAAAATACCAACGAGTCTTGGATACAACGCGTAGTGCCGCAGCGGAGTGTAACCGTTTGTATTCATTTTTATTTTCTCTGGAATTTCGTAGCCAATGCTTTCCATTAAAAACTGCAGAAAATCTCGATTTTTTAATTCTGGATGCGGAATGATCAGCGAATCGGAATTTATTTCTGCCTCTTCGTACAGCAGTATGTCAAGATCAATGACTCGCGGAGACCAGCGCGGAGCAGTTAAATCCCTGCCAAGTTTCTCCTCAATGGCCTTCAACGCTGAGAGCAATTCTTCGGGGGAATAATTCGTATCCAATTCCAATACGACAAGCATGTTAAGATATGGCCGATCCCATTCGGCAGGAGCATTATCCGGCAATTGCGCGCGCGTCTCAATTACGTGCGACGAACGCCGACAGATCCCCGGCAAACAACTAACTGCAGAACGTAGATTCTGCAACCTATCTTCACAGTTTGTTCCCAACGCTAGCAGTGCGGTTTTTTTATATTTTCCATTCATACATACAATGCCGTTTCAAACGTTATCACCCGCATAGTCATTAAATTTACAGAATAGTAACACAACACTGCTAACATCTAACATCGGGGCCGTGTATTGAAAGCATAATGCAATGTTGAAAAAAATCAAAGATACATTGAAAGCAACATCGCTGCTATGCCTGTGCATATTTTTTCCACTATGGGTTGCGTCGACATTTATCAGAATGTCTGTCAACCGGGACGCAATCAATACAGTTGAGTCTTTTATGTATGACGAAGGCGTCGGCATTGCAAAATACATGGGATTACAGCTGGAAAATTCAGAAAATTACGTGAAATCCATAATGTCTACCGTCAATGACGCGTCGCTAAAAGATGCAAATACAGCTAATAATATACTAAAAGATCTCCAAAAAAAATTTAGCGACGTAATGACGATAGTTGTTTATAATAGTAAGGGAAAATATTTCGCTAGCTCCAATGGAGAGCTATCAGATGATCTAAATTTAAACCAGGACAGCATCAAAAATATCGGTGATAAATGCCTATTTTTTATTATGCAGCTTGAGGATTCCAATGACATAGTTATAAAACTAATATGCCTGAAACATAACGCAAATGATCAAAAAAACGATAACAATATGTATTTTGAATTTATGTTGAAGTGGGATAAATACGAAAGATACATGAAAAATCTAGAAATAGGGTCATTCCCGAGGATGTTATACATACTATCTCCAGATTGTCGTCGCTATATTTCATTGAAT
>JAITRK010000078.1 GCA_031288435.1 Holosporaceae bacterium | reverse complement strand
GTTAACCATTATCAATTTATTCTAAACGCGAGTTTACTACGATGCGTTTGAGGTTGGTAATATGGGCGCTAAAATTCAGAATTTTATCCACTGGCATGAGGGAATGTTATTATCCCCTCATCATTTTCAGCAATCAGATAATCATCTGCAGCAAATGTTTAGCATATTCTGCACTTCCGGCAACGCTTTCTGCTATGGAGTTCATGAAATCTCCGTTGATACTTCAGCGCTGTCATCCGGCGTTATTAGAATATTAAAGGTCCGAGGCATTTTTCAGGACGGCTATTACTTCGACTACGATGCCATGCGCGATAGTCCGCTGGAGAAAAATCTCAGCGAATACTTCTTAGCGCACACAACTCCGATAAAGGTATATCTGGCGATTCCCGTAAGAAAAATTGGCGAAAACGAGCTCAGTGGAGATATGGCTCGCTACTATCCTGGTGAATTAGAAAATGTAAACGACGAAAATACCGGAGAAAACCTCATTAACATTCCTGTTCTAAAACCAAAAATTCGGCTGCTAACGGCAGAGGAAATAGACGCTCGTTATACGAGTTTCCCGATTTTTGAGGCAGAAAAATCTGTCGACGGAGGCGTGGTTGGCACAAAATTTATCCCTCCATACATTACTGTGGACGAGCATTCCAAAATATCCGAAGTATGCCGTGGCATAGCCCAGGCCATCCGCAGTAAAGTCTCCTATTTCGCCGACCGAAAAGATAACTACGCCGGCGTCGTCACCGACGAATCAATGGCCTGCCTCAGAATATTGATACAGGCAGCGCTTCCATTGGAAGCAATAATAAAGACCAACTACCTGCAACCATTCGAAATATATAAGTGTCTTCTGCATTCTGCCGCCAATATAATTTCGGTAAATCCGACGCAATTAATTCCGCTATTGCCTAAATATGATCACGTCGATCTGCTTGGAACATTTGATTCGCTGCAGAAATACGTCCAAAACATACTAGAAAAAATGAAACAGAAATACGAAATCGTGCGCTTCGAAAAAGAAGGAAATACATTTAAATTACAAATGAAAAAAGAATGGCTAAGCGCCGGAGACGAAATTGCCATAGGAATACAAAAGGCATTTTCGGTCACCGAAGATGAAACCCTCCGTTGGATCTCCGGCGTACAAATTGCCAGCGAATCGATGCTGGGCATGATTAAGGACCGCAGGATACTCGGAGCAGAACGCTGCATAATGGAAAGGGGAGCCTATATTACTCAACCCGCTGGCATGACTATTTTGTCTGTAAAAATAAAAAATGCCTACATAAAAGATTCCGAAAAGTTATGTATATCAAATCCTTCCAATAGTGGAGTTCCTGAGGAGGTAATTTTGTATGCAGAGCGCTAATACGTTTGTAAAAGAAAAAGCTCGCGTGAATTTCTCGGAAATGTTCGAGGAATTTTGCCTGGATATATTCGTCCACAAAAAAATGATAGAGAAAAAAACAGAGGGATTCGATTTCAAGCATACGCACCAAACCGTCGGCGCGTTTCTTAAGGCATCCATGGAAAATGAACAAAATCTAGCGTTTACCAACGCAACAAAGGAGATTATTTACCTAATGGCCGCCATCGCCGACGAAATATTCCTAAACATGGAATGGGAAGGCAAAAAATACTGGGAAGACAACATGTTGGAGCAACGTTTTTTTGGTTCCCAGGTGGCTGGCGAAGCAATTTTCGAAAAAATCAACGAACTAATTGCTGAAAAGCAATCCATATCCATCGAGAAAGCAGAAATATATCTAAAGGCGCTGGCGCTTGGATTCAAAGGAAAATTTAGAGGATTGGAAGGAGAATTAGAACAAATTAACTCCTATCGAATTAAATTGTATGATTTCATTGCAGGATATGACACGTCTATCACTGATCTTGGATTTTTATTGTTCCAGAAAGAATATACACGCACAATTCCGACGATTCATCGGAAATTGCTGCCGGACGCCGCCATAGTAACGTATATCTCATCGTTTTTCGTGTTTATGTTCTTGGTAATCAGCTCGCTGGTTTGGATGCTGGAAACGAGCGACCTAAGAAAATTGTTGCAGGATATTTCTGCTGTGGCTCTGAAGGGATAGCGTCATGACCGATGGCATGCAACAGAGCGCCAATATTGTTAATACTACGCAGAGCACTGTGGATAGCGGGATAGCGACGGCCCAGGGCAATGCTGCTGCAGCTCAGCAGACCATTCAGGGCGGCTTAGACATCGTACAGCAGAAAATTGAATTCATAAGAAATAGCCTATCGCTGATTCCAAGAGACGCGGTACCAGCTGTAACAATGGGCATGCTCGCCGCGGCGGCTTTTTTGATAATAGTTTTCTTTGCGCTGTGCGTTTTCTACATAAAATCCAAGCCATCCACTGTTATTAAAAAAAAGGAGAAAAAAGAGGAAAAAAAGGAAGAAATAGTAGGGGGCAGAGTTCGCCACGAAGACCTTCCAATTATATCAGGTAGATTGGGAGAAATCCTTACTCTAAACGGACTCCTAGGGGCTGGACCTCTAACAAAAACATTCTTCAAAATCATGGAGGCTATAAAGAACAGCACCTACGACATTCGCTGGCGCTATAAATTGCCATGTTTCATGATCGTTGGTCCCGAAGGCAGCGGCAAGAGCACCATACTTTCCAGCCTAAGTTTTGAATATCTGACAGCCGACGGATCGTCCATAGATTTCATGTGGAGATTGTTTAAAAAGGCGGCCATTTTCGAATTCCCGCGACTGGAGACGTCGGAGGACGCAAATAAATTCTGGCCGTTTCTCAGCGAGTTATTCATGTTCATACGGCCACGCAGACCGCTGGACGGCATCATCCTCACGCTGCCAGCTGATATGCTCGTGGCAAATAGTCCTGGCATTCAAAAACATGCCCAGGAAACCTTCGACAGAATATTCGCCTTCCAGAGGGAAGTAAACTTTCGATTGCCGATATATTTAATCATCACCAAAATGGATCTGATACCAGGATTCGCAGAGGTGGGGCATCTATTGGACGAAAAAACAAAACAACAAATCTTTGGTTGGTCCAATCCTTATA
>JAITRK010000040.1 GCA_031288435.1 Holosporaceae bacterium | reverse complement strand
AGCACCTGTCCACGCTGCACCCTATAGGGAGCCTTGATACCGTTTATACTGGCCAAATTGGATGGGTCGGTATTGTAGCGGTAGGCCACGTCATATAGCGTTTCATTTCCAGATACTCGATGCGTAGGGCCATTGAAAGCCAGGGTACTCGACTCCGGCGCAATTACAACTCCTGTATCTGTGTCCAGTCTTATTTCCACCGGTGACGGACTTTCGCGACTGCAGCCACACGCCAATAAAACTGTGACCATGGTAATCGACTGGAAATGCAAAAATTCAGCCATTGGAAGCAAATAACTCCTCCAATTTTTCGTTACAGCCGTTAAACTCATGCCGACAATGAAGAGGCGTAATGGTTATATACTTCTTCTCGGCCAAAATTTTGACGTCGTCAACGTTTCCTGTGTTTTTATCTTCGTAGGTGGCATGGAGCCAATAGTACGGGTCTTTTACCGGATCTAGCTTTTTGTATACGTTCCATTTGATGTCCAACGCTCCCTGCCGAGCTATTTTTGTTCCGCAAATATCTCCTATTTGAGCATCTGGGAAATTAACATTCATGCATACGTCATTTGACCACTTAAAATGCATAAGTTTCTTTATGATTTGTGGGAGAAAATAGTCCGCCAGCGGGAATTTCCGTAGTTCGTTGGCATTTTTGCAGTCCTGACTGACGGCGATGGCTCTTATATTTTGCGAAGCGGCAGCAAAAACTGCCCCAATAGTGCCGGATAATCCAATGAAACTAGCTACGTTGGCTCCGTGATTAATTCCAGACAGCACCAAATCAGGATTTTTACCATTCAGTATTTCGCCGATTCCAATGAACACGCAGTCGGCCGGAGTACCGGAAACTGAAAATTTTCTCGGAGATAATTCCTTAACTCGCAGCGGAGAGTCGAAGGTCACCGAGAATCCCTTACCGCTTTGCCCAACCTCGGGCGCAACAACCCACACATCCGGCGTAATCGAATTAGCAATGCGCTCCAATGCCTTAATACCATCGGAATTTATGCTATCGTCGTTGGTTATCAAAATCCTCAACGTAGATAAAGGCTGACTACTTTTCATTTCTCAACTCCTAGAGCGCTATTGTAATCCATTGATCAGCCGCAGTCTAACATATTTTCATGAAATTTATATAACAGATTCATATTTCAAAAATAATTCTCCTATGCCCATGAAAATCGTATACATAAAATTGCTAATTGTTTGAGCGGCACAAAACTTAAAATATTTTTTTTAATCGTAGAAAATTAACGGAAAATTAACTTTTTCCATATAACATACACAGCATTCGTCATGTCTCTTGTCATCGTTTTCATTGTCTCTTATGTGGTTCCGTCTATTGTCAATAACAAAGGAGAAAACCATGAATTTTCATCGTATTATTATCGCATTCTGCGGACTAGCTTTGGCAGAAGCGAACGCCATTGATCAATCTTTTCAGAGCTGCTCACATAAGATTGGCGACTCAATATTCTGCATTAACCTAACGCGGCCTCTCAGCACGCGGGAATTTGCGCAGGATGGAGTCCAAAGTGAAACAGAATTCATTTACGGCACACTAGATTCTGGAACAGTGAAAGTTTTCAATGAGATTTTCGGTGCAATTGAAAAACTAAGGCCATATCACCAGAAGAACACGCTTTTGGTGGACCTATTAAAAGCAGAGATTGAAAATGTGTACGATAGATTAATTGTAGAGAACGTGGGCACAACACTCAATCTTTCCGGAGGATATTTGATAGCAGCGGCTTTCAGTAAAATCATGCAGAACACGCCAAATGTAAAAAAAGATCTTACCGTAATCGCTGATCAACTAAAAAATGTCGGAGTTATAATGTTTGACAATGGCAAGATAGAGTTCGACCTCGAAAACGCAGTATCTTCGGCTGTTAGTTGCTGCGGCTTCACGCTGCGGAGGAAATAAACGCCAGGAAATAAAATAGCTGCGAAAAAAATGCGGAGCGACGTCTTATGTTTCTCCGCGTTTTTTGTATCGTTTACAGACGTACGCCAATTTCTTCGAACTATATTTTCCTTTTAAAACCATTTTTAACGCTTGCGCGATATTATACATTTGTAAATTCAAGATAATTTGCCGTTTATATGTGTTGGAGAAGAGATTATGAAAAAAAATGCCCGGAATTTTTTGGCGGTTTTAATTGCGACTCTCATTGGCTCTGTAAATTACTCAGTTGCCGATAACGAAGCCGACCTGGCGGAACTGAAAAAATGCAAATGTGTCCAGGAGTATATAAAACTTGTCGAGAAAACCAAGAAAAGCGATTCCAGCGAGACCAAAGACGAAAAATCAAAGGACGATACGAAAAAAGATGAAAAAAAAGATGAAGAAAAAACCGGAACAACTGAGGTGCCACCTGACGTCAGCACTATGACTCCAGCCCAGAAAAGAAAATACCTGAAAGAACAACAGGGAAAGGCCCTTGAAGCCGAGAAAGAAAAGCAGGCGGCGGAACTTAAAAAGGCAGAAGAAGTTGAAAAAGAGAAATCTAAGGAAGCAGAGGAAAAACGCAAGGAAGAAGAGGCCAAGGCCTTTGAAGAACAATTAAAGAAAACCCAGGAAGAAACAAAGAAAACTCAAGAAGAATCAGAAAAGGCTCGAGATGAAGCGAAAAAGGCTCAGGAAGAAGCGGAGAAAAAGTCCACGTAAATAATTTTGTGAGTAAACCTGAAGCGTTTCCCACTGATGGAGAGCGAATTGGTGGCGAAATCCATTCCGAAGCAGTCTCGCATGTGGTGAACTAATATGCATTTATAATTTTTCTAGACGCTGATGAAAAAAGGTGTATAGTGCTGGACGGAATATGTCCGGCAAAATACTATGGAATAGGGCAGGGACCTCAATGGCAAAAAAAATCAACTTTTCCGAGTGGATACCAGAAATTTTTATTGCGACGAGCAGAAATTACGGCGCAGGAGCGTTTCTCGGCGACGTTCGTGCGGGATTTTTGGTATCGATTGTCGCTTTCCCGCTATTTATGACATTTGCGATCGCCTCTGGCGTGTCGCCGAGTATCGGAATTATGACCTGCATCATCGCCGGTTCTCTGGCATGCTTATTTGGCGGCGCGCGATTCCAAATAGTTGGCCCAACCGGCGCCTTTGCCACCATTGTTTTTGGTATCATAAGAGATCATGGATTTGAGGGTCTAACCAGTTCTCTGATAATGGCCAGCGTTATTATAGTAATGTTCGGACTGACCAAAATAGGGGACCTGATTCACTATGTGCCCTATCCGGTGACGGCAGGTTTTACCGCAGGCATAGGATTGTCTATCATTACGATGCAAATGGGGAATTTCCTTGGGCTTCGGCTAGACTGTAGGCCCACCGGATTTTTTGATCGCCTGTGTTGCTATATCAATTGTCTTCCCACCATGAATCGGTACTCGCTTCTGCTTGGATTGGTTTCGTTGCTGTTTTTGATAATAATCCAAAAGTATAAACCTAACTGGCCTAGATATTTTGTGGTTTTGGTATTCGGAGTGACATATTCGTTGATATTCCAGGATAAATACATGGACACCATCGGCAGTAATTTTGGCGATATCGTCTGTGAGCTACCGTCGCTATCCATTCCAAATGAGCTTTTTTCGATGTCGAATTTCCGAAAATTGTTTCCCTCTGCATTTGCCATTGCGTTTCTTGGTAGTATGGAGAGTCTGCTTGGAGCCGTGATAGCTGACAATTTGTCTGGACAGAGACATCGTTCTAACATAGAGCTGATAGGACAGGGGATAGCCAATTTTGGTTCCGCGATTTTTGGCGGCATTCCGGCTACCTGCGCGCTTGGCACTACGTCGTTGAACGTAAAAGCAGGCGCGAAAACGCCGGTCGCCGGACTAGTTAATGTGCTGTTCCTGATATTATTTACGGTATGTCTGAAAAAATACATAAACGTGGTGCCGCTGTCCTGTTTGGCAGCCATGCTTTTCTCCTCTGCTTGGAGCATGATGGCTCTTGGCAAGAATAAATATCTATTGTTGGCGCCAAAAAGCGATAGCATCGTGTTTCTGACCACGATTGCAGTAACGTTGTTGGTGGACATCGTGGTTGCCGTGGAAGTTGGATTGATTCTTTCCGCGTTTCTCTTCATAAAGAGATCTGTGCAGACTACCACCGCGGAAGTTTTCTCCCGGGCTGTTCGTAATGCCTACTGCA
>JAITRK010000108.1 GCA_031288435.1 Holosporaceae bacterium | reverse complement strand
GCATAAATCTGAAAAAATCAGAGAACACTCATCTCTAAAATCATACTGGATAAGTTAAATCTGGTTACGCAACAGCTCTAATAAAAATTCTCTGAAAAATATAACAATTTTGCCTGACGCAGTCTTGAAGTCGCTATTGGATCTATCTAAGTACAACGATATCATTCTTTATATAACAACAGAACTACCAGTTACGATAACGTCGCCGCAGCCTGCGAGTAATAATATGACGCAGCTTGCAGCGCCATCAGATACCTCATGGCATATATACCTGCCACCTAAGCTTATAGAGCTAAGTGTATCATCTCTAGAATTATCAGTAGATTGCGGAAATTCGATAATACCTTTTATTTATTTAGATGGCGATATTAGAAAAAATATTGCCTAACAATAGCCAGGTAAGGCTTTTTCAAAATTAAGCAGCCTTTCAGCGTTCTGTTTATTAAATTGTCCATGGCATCCGTTGTATTGACTGCTCCACAGCTGCGCCAAGGCTTGGCATTGTGGAAGGGGGGAATTAATATCTGAACCTGGTATAATAAAATTAGGCATAGTGTATGCTTTTGCGTTTGCCGAGGGCCAGGATCATTCCCACCGATATGCTGGCCGCCATCATGGAAGACCCACCGTAGCTCATGAATGGCAGCGTAATGCCTTTGGTCGGAATAAGGTGAATCGTGGACGCAATATTTATAAAAGACTGCAGTCCGAATTGTGCCAACAACCCCACAGAGGCAAGTATGGAGAACATGTCGTTTTCCTGAAGCGCTCGGCTCATTCCGTAAACAACTACGAAACACAGCAGGGCAATTACAACCAGGCATACAAAAAAGCCAAACTCCTCTCCCAGTACCGCAAAAACGAAATCCGCATGGGCGTCCGGCAGGTATTTTTTTATAATCCCCTCCCCTGGTCCAGTTCCCCATAGTCCACCGTTGGAAAGCGCCTCCAGCGACCTATTTATCTGGTAGTGATCTCCCACTGCCGGATTTAAGAACCTATCTATTCGGAGTGTTACGTGTGGAAAAAACAAATAGGCCAACAGCGAAGACATTATGAAAAATCCAATGGTTCCAAGCACCAGCCACATGTAAAGACCGTTCAGAAATAATTGACCGAACCAGCAGGATGTCGTAACCAGAATCATGCCTATATCCGGTTGGCCCAGTAGGAGAAGCACCAAAATTGATAAAAAAATTGCGGCTATAAATCTTCCGCGAAACTCCTTGGTTTCGTGTTCCTTTGCGAACATCCAGGCAGTTATTACCACCAGCGCTGGCTTAGCGAATTCCGATGGTTGCAGTGAGAGACCGAAAAGCGGCAGCCACCTTCTTGCTCCCTTTGTTTCTATTCCCAAAAAAAGCGTCAATATTATCAAAACGATGGATACCGCAAACAGAGCAAGCGAAAATTTTTTGAGCATTGCATAATCAAATGTGGATACCAAGAAGACAGTCAAAAGCGCCGGAATCATATAGATTATGTGTCTTTTCAGAAAATAAAACCTCTCCAGACCTATGCGATTTGCCACCATTGGAGTAGCTGCGGCTGCCACCAGTACGCCGAAAGCCATTATTGCCAAAAACGAAAACAACATGACCCGATCCACCGTCCACCACCAGGTTCCAAAGATTCCACTATCGGTTCTGGAAAATGAAATCATACCCCCTGCCCTACTCTCTTTGGCTTTTATAGCTGCCGTTTATTTTTTCCTCTATTCTTTTGACGTATTTTCGGAATTCGTCTCCGCGTTCCTCGAAATTTTTAAATTGATCAAAGCTAGCGCAGGCCGGAGACAGTAACACAACGTCCACGTCCATCAATTTGGACATTTTATAGGCATTATTTACGGAGCTTTCTAGCGAGCTCGATATTTCGCATTTCACGCGATGCGATCGCATGATTTTATACCAATCGTCGGCCGCTTCTCCGATAAGAAAAGCATATTTTATTTTGTCAAAATAATTCGTTAGTTTTTCTACGCCTTCTTCCTTCGGTCGCCCTCCGAGAATTAACATTATGTTATCAAATCTCTGCAACGCCTGCTCTGTGGATCGAACATTGGTAGCTTTGCTGTCGTTTACATATTTTATACCATTTATGGTGCTTATTAATTCTTGTCGATGTGGAAGTCCGCTAAAAGAAGGCAGTGCGTCGCAAAATTCTTGCCTGCTGATGCCATTGACCACGCATGCCGCGTAGGAAGCCGCAATATTTTGGCGATTGTGACTGCCGTCCAAAGTTTCAATATTTTTGCACACAGGATTGCGGTTACATCTGCGATTGTCCACCAAATTATCACCCTGCCACCCTATGCCAAAGTTTGGGACGCAGCTGCCTGACACCGGAATTACGTTTGGATGCCCAAGTTGCGTCAGGAAAGTTACCATGGCCACACCATGGTCGTCGTCGACGCCAACAATGGCGTTGGATTTGCCCTGAAAATTAGCAAAAACTTTCTGTTTTGCTTCCACATAGCCATTCATGCCGCCGTGGCGCACGAGGTGATCCGGCGTAACATTCAGCATAACAGCGGTATCAAACCCGAGTATTCGGCACGACTCCAGCTGATAGGAAGACACCTCAAAAATATAAAAATCCAAATCTGCCGGAGACAATAGCACAGGAACGCCAAAATTTCCGCCAACAGCGGATTTACGGCCGGCAGACTCGAACACATGCCCGATCAAAGCAGTTGTTGTTGATTTCCCATTTGTACCGCTAATACAGATAATTGCGCCGTCGGTTACATGCTGTTGGAACAAATCCACATCATTGATTACCTGAATATTATGACGATAGGCAAACAACACAGCCGGATGCGACCGCGGCCATAGCATGCCTATGCCCGGGCTTACAATTATCATGTCCAGCATTTTCCAATCGTCGGAAAATATATTTCTATCACGAGAATAGAGCAGCGTTAGATCCAAACCGATGTATTGCGAATCACCTATGCCGCTATCATCGTATACGCCAACCATTGCTCCGGATTTTATCAAGACGTCCACCACCGCCTTCCCAGTTTTTCCAAGGCCGATTACA
>JAITRK010000034.1 GCA_031288435.1 Holosporaceae bacterium | reverse complement strand
TGGATACACTGGTCTCGTCAACGGCAAACGGTGTATTTAAAAATGAAAATATTTCTAGGTATGTGGGTTTTCATTGCAACATCATTAAAAATGATGAAAGCGGTTTAGAGTTTACCATGAACTTCGAAATTATTCCTTCCGTAGATCTTAAAGATCTGTCCGGCATAGAAATTAAAAAATACATAGCGGAAATAACCGACAATGAAATAGATGACGTGCTCATAGCCATTATGAAATACAAGAAAAAATGGTTGGAAGAACCGGAAGACGCCGTTGTCGAGCTTAATCACAAAGTTTCCATAACTGTACGCACGAAAACAAAATTGAAAAAGCAGGTGGAAAGCAAACCGGACGATATCGATATTGTCGTTGGCAATGAATATATCAATGAAGAACTTTGGAAGCCTCTGCTGGGCGCCAAAGCATCGGAAACAAGAGAGTTTCTTATTTCCTATCCAAAGAATATCGAAGACAAAGCATTGGCCGGAAAAACCGCCGAATGTTCTGTAACCATAAAAAAAATATTTCGGCAGGCAGAATATGAAATGGACGATGAGTTTGCCAAAGATATCGGCTACACTGATTTAGTTGAAGCCCGGGAATGGGCTAAAGCTGAGGCAACTGAAACGTATGAAAACATGAGCCGCAGCATTGCAAAAGTTAAATTATTGGAAATAATATCCAATATGTTTGACTTTGCTGTTCCGAACAGTATGTTAGATTTTGAATACCCGCGTGTACTTGAGCAAATAACACAGGAAGCGAAAAAGCTAGATAAGAAAATGACTCCTGCCATTGATGAGGAATGCCGAAAAATTGCAAGAGACCGCATCCGCCTTGGGCTGGTTATTGCAAAAATAGCCGACGAAAATGGCATAGCAGTTAATGAGGCGGAAGTTTCTGAAGCCGTACGAAGTTTAACTACCAAATATCCAATGTTTAAGGAAAAATTGCTTCGCCTGTACGCCAACGACAAAGCGGCGCTAAGTACGTTGATCGGTACCATATTGGAAGATAAGGTCGTCGACTTCCTAATGTCAAAGATAAAAATAGAGGAAGAAAAATGTTCCGTAAAAGAACTGGTGGCGCTTGACGAAGAAGAATTCGACTTCTTTAAAGACGATTTAAAAGATGATGAACAGCAAAAGATAGAGCCGAAGTTAGAGGAAAAAGAAGAGAAAGGCGACGTCGATCTAGTTGACAATAAGCATGAGCATAAACCAAAAAAAAGAGCCACAAAAAAAGAAAAAGAAAAAGAAGCAGTAGTAGTAGAAGGAGATGCTAATGCATAACGGTAACATAGTCGATAATCTTGTCCCAATTGTTGTGGAACAGACAGCGCGCGGCGAAAGATCCTTTGACATATACTCGCGCCTCCTGAAGGAGCGGATAATATTCTTGACCGGCGAAGTGAACGACATTTCGGCAAGTCTAATCTGCGCCCAGCTGCTGTTTTTGGAGTCCGAGGATCCCAAAAAAGACATATTTTTCTATATAAATTCTCCTGGTGGAGTAGTTACAGCCGGATTATCCATATACGATACTATGCAATATATAACGCCGGACGTGACCACGCTTTGCATGGGACAGGCAGCGTCCATGGGGTCTCTTTTGCTGGCCGCAGGAGCCGAGGGCAAGCGTTTTTCACTTCCAAACTCAAGAATCTTGATTCATCAGCCGTCCGGAGGATTTCGAGGACAGGCCAGCGACATAGCTATCCACGCAAAAGAAATACTGGATTTGCGCGCGCGCATTAATAAAATTTTCGAGAAGCATACAAAAATGCCACTGCCAGAAATAGAAAAAGCCATGGAGCGGGACAAATTCATGCCTCCGGAAGAGGGAAAAGCCTTCGGCATAATAGATAGCATCATCGAAAAACGTCCGCAGGAGCTGACGCTCCCTAAGAATAGTGACAAACACTAAAATTATAGGTTTTATTCCACTACAGATTTATTCCACAACGGATATGTCAGGTGCGTCTACGGCTTTCATTCCGACTACGTGATATCCGGAATCGGCGTGGACTATTTCTCCGGTAACTCCGGACGCCAAATGGCTCAAAAGAAATACAGCCGTTCCGCCGACGTCTTCCAGCGAAGTGTTCCTTTTGAGTGGAGCATTATAGCGATTCCACTTTAGTATGTATCTAAATTCCTCTATGCCGGCTGACGCCAGTGTTTTTATGGGACCAGCAGACAGTCCATTGACGCGAATGCCGCGATCTCCAAAATCCACCGCCAAATATTTTACGCTGGCTTCCAACGCTGCTTTGGCGACTCCCATAACGTTGTAATTTGGCATTACTCGCTCTGCTCCCAGGTAGGTAAGCGTCAAAATTGAAGCGCCATCCGCCAGATACCTATTGGCGTGCTGGCACACTGCTACCAGAGAGTAACAGGATATGTCCATTGTGTTGGTAAAATTGGCACGAGAGGTATTCACGTACTTTCCAGTCAGCTCATTTTTATCTGAGTAAGCAATGGCGTGCACAATAAAGTCTATTTTTCCGAATTTTTCAGCTACTTTTTCGCATAGGAGAGATATGCTTTCGTCGCTTGCGGCGTCGCATTCCACCAACTCCACGTTTCCTATGGAATCTGCCAACGGTTTTACTCTCTTGAGTAGCAGCTCGGACTGATAGCTAAAAGCCATCTGGGCTCCCTGTTCAGCCAAAGATCTTGCAATTCCCCAGGCCAGCGATCTATCGTTGGCTATGCCCATTACTATGCCTTTTTTGCCGTCCATTAGCCGCATAAGTTCCTCGTATTGTTTATATATATTTACCAGTTACTCTACTTCACCATTGATTATTTTTTTTAGCATGGATGAAGATTTAAATATCAGCGATTTTCTCGGTGTAATAACTGCGTCCTGCATGGTTTTCGGATTGCGCCCAATTCTTTCTTTTTTATCACGCACAAGAAATCGGCCAAATCCGGAAATTTTAACAGACTCTCCGTTTGCAAGTGCCAGGGCTATTTCCTCCAGGACGTCCTCAACGATATCTGCTGCCTGTTGCTTTGTTATGGCGAATTCTTCAACGATGGCATCGGCTATGCCA
>JAITRK010000114.1 GCA_031288435.1 Holosporaceae bacterium | reverse complement strand
AATTTTGCACGCATCCACAGGCGACAAGAGATTAGCCGGAATAGTCAGAAAATTTCGCGAGGACGTTTAGCATATGAAAATTTCAGTAGTCGGTACCGGATACGTTGGCTTGGTCTCTGGCGTTTGTTTTTCTGAGTTTGGGTTTAGCGTAACCTGCATTGACAACGATATCCAGAAGATCGAAAAACTGCAAAGCGGCGTCGTACCAATCTACGAAAATGAACTAGAAAAACTCATGACTAAAAACATGAAAGCAGGACGCCTGGCCTTCACATCCGATATGGCCACCGGCATAAAAGGCGCAGACATTGTATTTATCGCCGTTGGCACTCCCAGCGAGCCCTGCGGCGGAGGCGCCAATCTTAGCTATGTATACGGCGCCGTGGACGAACTTTCTCGCTACGTCGACGACGGCGCCGTGCTTGTAATAAAATCCACGGTTCCGGTGGGCACGACACGCGCCGTAAAAAAATCCCTTCTGGAAAAAGACGTAAATATAGACGTTGCTTTTAATCCGGAGTTTCTGCGAGAAGGCGCAGCTGTGGAAGATTTCATGCATCCGGATCGTGTAATTCTCGGAGTAGAAAGCGATAGAGCGCGGCGCATCCTCGCCAAGGTCTATCGTCCGCTGTACGTGCTCAGTGTTCCCATTGTTTTTACCAAGCTAGAAACCGCGGAACTTTCCAAATATGCCGCAAATGCGTTTTTGGCCATGAAGGTAACTTTTATCAATGAGGTGGCGGACCTCTGTGAACAATGCGAAGCGGACGTCAATGAAGTGGCCTATGCCATTGGCCTGGATAAAAGAATCGGCAAGGAATTTCTTCAGGCCGGACCAGGCTATGGTGGATCTTGCTTCCCAAAAGACACGTTGGCACTCAGCGACTTTTCCAAAAAATTCGGAGTTAGCATGCCGCTGGTGAACGAATCCATAAGATCTAATCGCAGCAGGCCTAATAAAATGATAAAAAAAATCATGCAAGCCTGCAACAACGATATAGCTGGAAAAAATTTATCGATTCTGGGCGTAACCTTTAAAGCAAACACCGACGACATGAGAGAAAGTCCCAGCATTGGCATAATAAACGCGCTGATGGCCGAAGGCGCGAACATAAGCATATACGATCCATCATTTTCGGAGCATGCAAAGAAAATTTTTAGCGGCGTACGGTGGGGGTGTGACGTGTACGATAATTGCGTCGACGCCGACGCCGTAATTATTATCACGGATTGGGCGGAATTCAGGGCCATTAATTTCGCTGAATTAAAAACCAAAATTCGGAATCCGCTATTGATAGATCTTAGAAGCATGTATACTGTGCAGGAAGTTGAGAGTTCAGGGTTCGTTTATTGTTCTGTTGGCAGGCCGTTTTTAGGTGGGTAATTTCCACATGAGATTTTCTTATCAGATTTTGGTTTTCAGCGTTTCACTGGCATTTTGCGCTGACTTTGCTCATGCAGCAATTAAACAAACGCCAAAAATAAGAAATATGTGCAAAGACGCTCAAGATTTAGAGAAAAAAATTTCTAAAGAAGAAAACGCCCTCGGCGTCGTTAGTCAGAAGGAAAAAATATCGACACCTGCAGTTAAGAATATGTACGAGATGCTGACACGGTGCTTCACGGTCCTTTTTGATATGCAGAGATTTTCTAATATATTGATTCTGAACCAAAATGATCGAAAGAACGATTTCGTCAGATGCTCCATAATAATTAAAAATTTTACAACATATTTCAAGCTAGTTGGGCGGTCGCTGCGGAAAACAAGTTCAGAAATAGCCGTTATAAGGGAAGAAAGAAAGGAAATATCATCCCGTAGAGACGCTCTAAACGAAGAATACGAAAAAATAGTAGATCAGCTGAACAGAGAGACGTCCGATTTAGCCAAAAATCGAGAGGAAAACTTCATTCAAAACGATGTGGTATATCACCTTGCCTCCAAGTCCGAATCCATTGAGGAACTCGATGCAGAGCTTGAAGCAGAAAACGCCATAGGAGTGCTAAAAAGCAGCAAGATTTCCAGTACGTTATCGCTTGTCTATCCGGTGCGGGGAAGAATAGCGGCAGAATTTGGCGACCGCGGACCACGCGGCGAGATGATATATCATATTGCATTCGAAACGCGTCCAGGCGCCGTAGTAACGTCGCCGGCCAACGGACAGGTAGTATTTTCTGGAAAGTTCCTAAACTATGGCAACATGGTAATCATAAGTAACGGTGATTATAGGGTTTTCCTTTACGGAATGGATGCGATATTCTCCTGTGCAGGAGATATAGTTGAAAAAGGCGATTATATAGGCCGAATGAGTTTGGAGACTACTAGTGTTCCACTAATAAAAATGGAATTAAAAAAGTCCGGAGAGCCGTTGGATCCAAGGGCATGGTTATCTCAGGCCACAGAAATGGGGAATAGCAAATGAAAAGATTAATACAACCGTTTTCGTTATTTTTTGTCGCGTTTGTTTGTTGTATGAGCTGCTCCGGAGGATCGATTAAACCAGAGGTAAATTCCCAAAAAATCGACGAATGCGAAGCGGACAAAAGGGATGGAAAGCCACTGGTAGAAAAGAAAGGAGGTAAAAAAAACACTCTGGTAGTTCCAGGCTGTATAAAGAAAAATGTTCCGGAGGATATGCAGTATCTAGTATTGCTGCAGCTTATATTTGGTCTGGTAAAGGCAGAATATGTAAATGATCTGAGCGAAGAAGAAATAACAGAAAAGGCCATAGCCGGCATTTTGTCTTCGCTGGATCCTCATTCCTGTTACCTAAATGAAAAGGCACTTGCTTCCCTGAAGAACCAAACGGATGGCGAATTTGGCGGGCTAGGCATCGAGATCATGATGGATGACGGGTTCATAAGAGTTATCTCACCTGTCGACGATACGCCGGCCTATAGAGCGGGTTTAAAGCCTGGAGATTTGATAATTTATATCGACAATGAATGCATAAATGGCATTTCCTCCGATGAGGCGCTGGAGAAGCTGCGTGGAAAACCGAAGACAAAGGTAAAGCTGAAAATAAAAAGAAGAGAATTGCCGACGTTTGACGTCGAGATCGAGAGAGCCATTATAAAAGTCGAGTCCGTTAAGACTGAAATTATCGATAATATAGGATATATGAGAATATCAACCTTCGATAAGAACACCTCGAAAAACGTTAAAAAATTTATAGAAGAAAATAAATCGAAAAAATTATTGGGATTGGTAATAGACATACGCAACAATCCGGGCGGCCTTTTGGACGAAGCTGTTTCCGTATCCAATATTTTCCTGGACGGAGGTAAAATAGTATCTACTCGCGGAAGAACCGCCGAAAATAGCAAAGAATTCTTCGCAAGAAAAGGCGATCTAACCAACGGCCTACCGCTGGCAGTCTTGATAAACAGTGGAACCGCCTCAGCTCCGGAAATTCTGGCCGGCGCGCTTCGGGACAACAAACGCGCCATCATAGTGGGGTCCAGATCTTTCGGAAAAGGTTCTGTGCAGAAGGTAATTCCGCTATCGGAAAAAACAGGACTGAAGCTAACTGTAGCCAAGCATTTTACACCCAGCGGCGAATGCATCCAAGCCAACGGCATTACTCCAGATATAGAAGCCGATCACGCGCTGGTGAAAAAATCGGAAAGATTTGTTATTCGCGAAGAAATTCTGAATAATGCGCTAGATGCTGATAAAAAGGAGAAAAATAAAAAAATAACCGACGAGATAAACAGAAAATCTCTCGAGGCTCTCGAAAAACCAAAATCAACCGGCAAAAACGACGCCGGCGATGATGATGACGAAGAAGAATTTCTGTATAGAAAACTGTCTATTAGAGAAAGAGTAGAAAAGGACTATCAGTTAAATAAAGCTTTTGATATCATAAAGGCATTCGAGAAATTCAAGGCCATAACTGGTAGAAAGAAATGAAGAAAAATCGTCGACTAACATTTGCCTGGTGTGGATATATATCTCTGGTACTAACGTTTTTGGTAGTCACAAGAATATATTATGATATCGGTCGATCCACTCCGCAGTCGAACTACCAATATCGAATATTGATTGATAAAAATATCGTCTGCTGCAACGCCCCTGAAGTTAGCGATGAAAAATATCCCGACGCCAAAAATCAACAATCCTCTTCTGGTAACGGATTGAAGCAGCTAAGCAGAAATAACAGCGAGGATTTTTTCTATGAAAGAACGCGCTATGGCTATCTACCGAAAATTTCCTCAGATGGAGATAGGGTCTTTGACGTTTATTCCGCCAAGTTTACCGAAACCGGTCGCAGAAAAGTATATACAGTCGTATATGTCGACGATTATTCGATTGGTTTTCTGAAGCACGCATTGAGAATTCTCGGAGATTTAAAGGTTACATTCGTAGTTCCGCATTACATCGACAAAGTCGCCGAAGCCATAAAATCAATATTTGACGCCGGACATGAGGTTTTCCTACAAATCCCAACGCAATCTTCTGTCGGAAGCCGTAAGCGCAACGAAATGGCGCCGTTCATGGCCAACACGAATCCAGTAGATACCATTGATAAACTGCAATATCTACTGTCAACATCGAAATACGTCATAGGAATTGCTAATGCCTCGCCAACATTACTAACGAAATCTCAAAAAGATATGTCTATTATTGTCGACGAGCTCTCCAGAAGAGGATTGACATTTCTTGATCTCGAACATAGCTCCAATTCTGCCGAAAGCATCTCCAGCGATGATGGGATTATTCATGCCAGCGCTTCTGTGGTGCTTACGTCTGCGCTGATCAGTGAAAATTCAGACGATTTTGCAGAAAAGGTGTTTTTAGTACATCTGGATAAAATTCCAGATTTCCTAGATGCAGTATCCAAATGTAAAGACTGCATAGCGGCACCAGTAAGTTCAGTAGCCAAAAAAAAATGAGAGCTCCCTTGGAACAAAATTATCGACGATGCTCAGCAATCTTTCTATTAATGGACGGCTTTGTATTTGCCGGAGAAAGGTACGATATTCCTGGCGCGTGGCAGATACCACAGGGAGGAGTCGAAGATTCGGAAGAATATTTCGAGGCCGCTGTTCGAGAGCTATACGAAGAAACCGGAGTAAAATCCACAAAATTTATAAAGTGCACACGCGGCGTTTACAAATATGATTTTCCAGTAAATATCAGAAAACACAGAAAATATCTTGGGCAACAGGTAAAATTTTTTGTATTTGAGTTTATCGGAAGCGACAGCGAAATCAATCTGCAAATGTCAGGTGCCCGAGAATTCTCAGCATGGAAATGGATATCGCCAGGCGATCTATTATGCTCGGTTATTGAATTTAAAAAAGAGGCATTTTCCAGGGCAATGCGCGAATTGGCGTTGGAAGCATAATACATGAAAATTACAGGGAAAATGCGCCTGTCTTCCAGGATGTGGCTGAATCGGCGCGAACATGATCCGTACATAAAAAAAGCTCGCAGCGAATGTTATTGCTCCAGAGCAGCCTACAAATTAATGGAAATAGACGACAGGTTCCATCTGATAAAAAAATCTAGAAACATAGTTGATCTTGGCGCTGCGCCTGGCAGCTGGTGTCAGCTATTATCCAGGCGCGCCGACGAAGACGCAAAGATAACAGCAGTGGATTTACAGCATTTTATTCCTCCGGACGGCATTACAGTATTAATTGGAGATTTTGAGGATGATAATCTGCGCCTAGAGCTGATAAATCACCTACAGGGAAATGTCGATCTAATGGTTTCAGACATGGCTCCGGCGACGGTCGGCCATTCTGCAACGGATCACCTCAGAATCATGAGGCTAGCAGAAGCAGCCCACGATTTCGCCTGCGATACATTGCTAGAGGGCGGGAATTTTGTTGTGAAAATTTTTCAAGGAGGTCAGGAGAAAAAGTTCATGGATTTGCTAAAAAAAGATTTTCGTAAAGTTCATTTTTTTAAACCGAAATCCAGCAGAAGTACATCGGCAGAAATATATATGGTTGCTTTGGATTTCAAAGCTCGTCCTAGATTTGATTTTTGACCGATATATTCGTACCATCATAGCGTGTTTTGTAATTTTGCGGAGATACAATTGAAAACAGATGTTTTGATACTAGGAAGTGGACCAGCCGGATATACGGCAGCCATTTATGCAGCCAGGGCTGGTCGTAGCGTTAGATTAATAGCAGGCCCGCAGCTGGGCGGGCAACTAACAATCGCTGCGCTTGTGGAAAATTATCCCGGGTGGATCGATGGTATTTCTGGGCCTGAATTGATGGAGCAAATGAGAAAACAGGTCGAGAAATTAGGAACAGAAATTGTGTATGACGCAATTTGTTCGGTAGATTTCTCAGGAAAGCCGCTGAAATGCATCGGAGAATCCGGAACTGTTTACGTCGGCGAATCCGTTGTAATAGCCACCGGCGCCGAAGCAAAATGGCTTGGCGTTTCCGGAGAAAAGGAATACCGCGGAGCCGGTGTATCAGCCTGCGCCACCTGTGATGGTTTTTTCTTCAAAAATAAAGACGTTGCTGTGATAGGCGGCGGCAATACAGCGGTTGGAGAAGCCATTTTTCTGACGAATTTCGCTCGCGCCGTAACTCTGATACATCGGAGAGACGCGCTGGCAGCAGAAAAACTAATGCAGAAACGTCTGCTGAGCAATCAAAAGATTAACGTCATCTGGAACACTGTGGTTACTGAAATTCGCGGAAACGGAACCTGCGTAAAATCATTGGAGTTGCGCGACGTTGTGAATAATTCCACCTCTGATTTTGCCGTGGATGGCGTTTTCATAGCTGTTGGTCATAGTCCTGCGACGTCTGCGTTTATAGGAGCAATAGATCTAGATAAAAATGGACACATAATTACCTACGACGGCGGAACAAAAACGTCGATTCCAGGCGTATTTGCCGCCGGAGACGTCTGCGACGCAGTCTATAAGCAGGCCATAACGGCCGCAGCGCATGGATGTATGGCTGCCCTGGGAGCTGATGAATTTTTATCTACTAACAATTAGGTTTTTTTTGTTATAATGCGTAACTGAAATCTGGATATTCTTACGTTTGGAGTAGAACATGGATTTTTATTTTCCAAGTATTTTCGATGACTTTGCTTTTTGCTGTAACCTAATGCATAACTGCT
>JAITRK010000112.1 GCA_031288435.1 Holosporaceae bacterium | reverse complement strand
TCCCTTTCCAATGGAGGAAGCAGACTTACTCGATACCGGCGGAATTAGCAGCCGATTCATTTTTTTCATACCCCTGGCATCTATGGTATCATTCTCATAATTACTACACCCAAAAAGTAAGAAAAATACTAACATAAGAAAAATATACGTACCATGTTTCATTATTATACCTCCAACGATGATTTATAAAAATCCCCACATTTATATGCAATAAACACCAGCAAAGCCATTCCTATCACTATGGACGAATCTGCAATATTAAAAGCAGGCCAGTGATAACCAAAAATGTGAAAATCAAGAAAATCTACCACATGGTCGTAGAAGATTCTATCGAGGATATTTCCAACCGCACCGCCGGTTACCAACGCCGTTGGTAACCTATAGCGTTTATTTTCGCTGCTCCATAATACCAATGATATGGCCACGGCGGATGACACTATGATCAAAATAATCGGATGTATGCTCTCGCTAAACGCTCCAAAGGTGATTCCACTGTTTTTCACAAGAATTATATCGAAGAACTGCAATATTCGTATAGGCTTGTTGGCTTCTACAAATTTCAGCACTGCCAATTTAGAGATCTGATCTGCGATAATTACGATAATAGCTAAAAAAGCTGCTAGCTTTGTTGAGCTAAAACTTTTTGGCACCTTGTACATAACCTATCTCCACTGGCTTCATTAAAAAATTTCCAACATCTTTCGCATTTTTCTCCTGAAGCGACGGCAACAACAACGCCGATGTTTTTTACTATATTATCGTCCATAAATGCATCGCTTGGAATGGCGGATCTTGATAATTTTACATCCGACGTTATTGTCATTTCCTCCCAAAATTCCTCGCAATTTAGCGTAATAATTGCATCAGGATCAAATATGGTAACTGCAGCCTGTAGACTGGAGCCTATAAGTTTATCTTTTCTAGCGATTTCCAGCGCGGCTGTTAGCAACCTACGGACTTCTTTGATTTTGCTGAATTTCTCGCCAAGTTCTTGATTAAACCAGTCTTTTTCAGTTGGCAGAAATTTTTCCAAATGCACGCTGGTATTCGATGGAGACAATTGAAGCCAAGCTTCCTCAGCCGTATAGACAACCACCGGAGCAAGCCGCCTCAGGAGATGCTGAAATAGCGTATGCAACACAAAACGATAGGCTTTTCTTCGCTCATCGTTTTTGTGATCGCAATAGAGGCAATCTTTGCGAACATCAAAGAAAAGCGCCGATAAATCTCCAACGCAAAAAGCATACACGACGGAAAAATATCGATTTATGTCATAGGTTGCTATGCATCGATCTAGCTCCATTTCCACTTCCGCCAGCCGGTGCAATATCCATTGCTCCAGAAGCGGCAATTGTGAATAAGTCACTGTCTCCGATTTTTCATCGTATTCGGCCAACGCGCCCAGCATATATCGCAGGGTATTTCTCAGCTTTCGGTACACATCTTCCAGCTGTTTGAGGATATTCAGCCCAAGTTTTAGATCACTGGTATAATCGCTACCGGCAACCCACATCCTGAAAATATCTGCGCCCCATTTCTGAACCACTTCGTCCAGCGTTATGGTGTTTCCAAGGGACTTGGACATCTTTCGCCCATGCTCATCCACTATAAACCCGTGCGTTAGTACGGATTTAAATGGAGAATTACCAAACGCTCCGCAGGAATTCAAAAGAGAATGTTGGAACCAGCCTCGATGCTGATCCGATCCTTCTAGATACAAATCAGCCTGCTGCTGCGGATTTTCGCCACGGAATACATAGGCATGTGTGGAACCGCTCTCGAACCATACATCTATTGTATCTGTCATTTTTTCATAGTCTTCTGAGCGATATTTGCCCAATAGGAAATACTCGGAGCCTCTGGAAAACCACGCGTTTGATCCTTCCCTGGCAAAAACGTCTGCGATGTGATCCAGAACGTCTTTATCCCGCAGCAAATCGCCTGATTTTTTGTGGATGAATATTGGCAACGGCACTCCCCACACCCGCTGACGGGACAGGCACCAATCGCCCCTATTTTCCACAAACGATTTTATGCGATTATAGCCCTGCTTTGGTATCCAGCAGATCGATTCTATTTCTTTTAAAGCTTTTTGGCGGAGTCCGGTATTATCCATGCTGATGAACCATTGTGGAGTTGCCCTGTAAATCAGCGGAGCTTTGGACCTCCAGGAATGCGGATAGCTATGAACTACCGTCGATTTCGACAGTAGAGCGCCTGCGTCCTGTAGCGATTGCAGCAGCGCCTCCTCTACCTTGAAAACATGCTCCCCAGCAAACAGAGGGACATGATCGTAGTATAGTCCGCCGTCGTCAACGGTGCATGGCAGCGGAATGCCGTACTTTCGACATACACGGAAATCGTCCAGGCCATGTTCCGGAGCCGTATGCACCAGTCCGGTGCCTGAATCCGCCACCACATGATTGCCGTCTAGCAGTGGAACATCAAAATCATATCCAGATTGCCAAAGCGGATGCACACACACAACGTCTTTCAGCATATCGCCGCTGAATTCCTCGACAATGCGACATTCCTGTCCAGTCGCTTGAGAAAAATTTTCCAATAGATCTCGCGCCACGATAAATTTTCTGCCATTGGACTCAAAAACAACGTAGCTAATGTTCTTGGAATAGGAAATGGCTCTGTTGCCCGGAATGGACCAGGGAGTTGTGGTCCATATGACGCAGGCGGCATTTTGCAAAAAACTTGCCGAAGCAAATTTTATATCAAAAGCCACATAGATGCTTGTGGATTTCTTCTCCATATATTCTATTTCAGCGTCTGCCAGCGCTGTTTTTTCCACCACGGACCAGAAAACAGGACGTTCGCCGCGATATATGGTTCCATCTATTATGAAACTTCCCAGGATTCGTACGGCAGCCGCTTCAGCTTCGAAGTCCATGGTCAGATATGGATTTTCCCAGTCTCCGCTAACGCCAAGTCTTTTAAATCCTTCCCGCTGGACATTTATCCAGTATTCGGCGAATTCTCGACACATGTCGCGGAATTCCGTGGTTGGAACATCATCCTTATTTTTGCCATTTTTCCGCAGATTTTCTTCCACCTTCCATTCTATTGGAAGGCCATGGCAATCCCATCCAGGGACAAATTCGGCGTCGAAGCCCTGCATTTGCTTCAGGCGCACCACCATGTCTTTCAGTACCTTGTTCATGGCCGTGCCGGCATGCGGAGTGCCATTGGCAAACGGTGGGCCGTCGTGCAAAATAAATTTATCAGCGCCTGCGGCCATGGATCGGCAGAGACGATATAGATTCAGCTTTTCCCAGTAACCTAGTATTTCCGTTTCTTTTTCCTGCAGATTAGCCCGCATTGGGAACTTGGTGTCCGGCAGAAATATTGTGTCCTTAAAATCCATTAATCACTCCATGGTATGCCGAGCAGGCTAATCAAAATGCATAGAAAAGTCAACAAATGTCTCAAATATATGGATTACTTACTAACGCTAATTCCAAGGGCTATCATTGACAAATGTAACGCTGCAGTTGCGCTCGAAACGGCCACGCAATATTCCGATCCCGTATATTCGCAAATAACATCTTCGAACTCGCGTACCTTCGGGCCCTGTGTGAGAAAATTAGGCCTAAGCACGCCGAGAACTGCATCAATATCGTATTGAGAAACACTTTGCTTACCGTAGGGAAAAGTATTCATTGCCGCACCATCTCTGCTTAATCCACAGCTTTTATCAACTCGCGCATCTCATCGATGCTAAGCCACCACGTGTTATTTTCAGAACTGTATTCAAAATTTTCATTTACCACTTTGCAATTTGCTACGGCATAGTTTATATGCTTTAGATCTATAGCCGGAAGGATAGCGAAATAATTGTCGAATTCCAGCGTGTTACGTGCATCTTCTTTGGAAATCATCTGTTCGTGAATTTTTTCTCCTGGACGAATGCCTACTTCCTTCAGCCTCATATGTGGAGCAATTGCTTTGGCTAAATCAACTATTCTTATAGATGGAATCTTCTTGACGTATAACTCTCCGCCGTGCATTCTTTCAATTGCCGTCAAAACCATTTCTACTGCCTGTTCTAGTTGTAGCCAAAAGCGTGTCATTCTGAAATCTGTGATTGGCAACTCAGAGGCCCCGTCATCCAATAATTTTTTGAAAAATGGAACGACAGAGCCGCGTGAACCTATAACATTTCCATATCTTACCACGGAGAATTTTGTGTCTCCATCGCCTCTATAGGCATTTCCAGCGATAAAAAGCTTGTCGGAACACAATTTCGTCGCGCCATATAAATTAATTGGAGCACATGCTTTATCTGTGGACAAAGCCACAACGCGCTCAACTTCCGCATTTAGAGCAGTCTCAATAACATTTTGCGCCCCGATGATATTTGTTTTTATTGCCTCAAAAGGATTGTATTCGCACGATGGAACCTGTTTCAAAGCTGCTGCATGGATAACAAAGTCAACTCCATTGAAAGCCATTTTCAAGCGATCTTTGTCGCGCACATCTCCAACAAAAAAACGCATTTTTTCGAGATGAGGCTGAAACTCAGGCATATTCTGCATAAGAAATTGCTTATACTCGTCGCGCGAATAAATGATGAGTTTTTTGATACTCGGGAACCTGCTAAAAACCATAGCCGAAAACTTTTTCCCGAATGATCCTGTCCCGCCAGTAATGAGAACTGTTTTGCTATTTAACACATGAATTCCAAGATTTATTAACAAACTATCTGGATGTTATCACACAATAATACTGTTGTTAATACGCCACTTCGCCCACCAACAGGTGAAGATACAGTCTTGGGAGTCAGTGATCGATATTTATTGCCATCAAGTCTCCGTCAGCCTTACCACGCCGAATGTATCCATATATTGTCTCACGACTAATAGAATTTCCATGAAGCTCCAGCTTCGCCGATCTTCGATATTGACTCCTAGGACAGTATATTTACCTGAGAATGAGCGGAAAGCTCTGCGGAAACATAACAACAACCAACCATATGTCATGCTTGAATGCTCGAATAGCGCAACTCCCACAGAGTATATTAGCACAAATTGCAACTCTGAGGCAATCTCACTTGTGGTGAACTAATACAAACTTCAATTTTTCCTTGCTTGCGTTGTATTTTTGGTATACTTAGATATGAAGTCGGATTTATTAAAATATTATTTTGTTTGCGTCCTTAGCTCAGCTGGATAGAGCGTCGGCCTTCTAAGCCGCAGGTCGTGGGTTCGAATCCCTCAGGGCGCACCACCTGAAATTCCAACAAAAAATGACGGTCTGAGAGTCTCGAAAATTTCTTATTTTCGAAATTTTGTGGCGGTATTGTGGCGTTTTTTCCATTTGCATT
>JAITRK010000082.1 GCA_031288435.1 Holosporaceae bacterium | reverse complement strand
GTGAATCCGCAACAACTACGCTATAGAATGGGCGCTTTTTCACTCCACCACGAGCTAATCGAATTTTCAAGGCCATAGAATCCTCCTGCCGTTAACCAATAGCACACTCATGCGTGCCTATATACCAATATTTACATCAAAAGTCCAGCTTTTACATACCGGCTCTTTTCCTAGCTCCATTTTTCATGCTTCTTATGTAACATTTCCACTTTTATGCTTGAAAGAATGCGAATTCAAGCGTAACTCTTCTAGAGATATATCTAATAAATAAAGGAGAAAAATGAATAAAAAAGTAACAATTTTTGCTAAGCGCTTGTATATGTTGCTTATCGTCGGCTTTTGCTATGGCAGTGTTGAAGTCATGAATAATGCAGAAGAGATTAAATATGACAAACAAAAGATGAAGGCGTATAGTCTTTTTGCCTTGCAAGGAGCTCTATTCCCTCACTGTGAAAATAAAGATGCCCTGAAGTATACAAATGAATTATTCGGGTCACATTTGGAAGATTCAGAGCATCTATTTTCGCCTCTATGCATGAAACTTAATGAGAGAGATTTGCGATCTGCCGCCTGTGCGGCTGTTGTAATATATTCCTATAATAAAAAACTTTGTGAAGCTGTTCGTATTTTTAATAATTTTATAGGAAATAAATTTGGCCATGACGGCTATGGCGACCAGAATGATTATGATCGTGCATTCGCGGCATGCTTATGCTTTCTTGCAGCGTGTTGGAAAGTCGGCGATAAGGAGAGCATACTGAACATGAAAAAATGTCCAGCTTTTTGCAATGAAGTAGAAAGGATCTTATCGTACGAATATGAGGATTATTATGAAGATTATGATGAGGATAATAAAGAAGACTATAAAGAGGATAAAAAAAGGGATGATAGTTCAGATGATGGTTCATTAGAAATGGTTACGAAGGAAATGAACGAAGATCTATTAGAGTACCTGTTAGAAAATTTTACGCCACAGGCGAAAGAATGATGAATTTATGAGCTCAATCTCAAGTGCAAACCAGTCTGGCTTTTTGCAGTAATCTTGTGTATCCTGCAGGCGACGCGGTTTTCGGTTGTTTTTGCGTTTTACGGTAGCTGTGGGGAAAATTGATGGACAAAGAGAAAGCTCTTGAGGCGGCACTATCTCAGATAGAGAAGGCGTTTGGCAAAGGCTCGGTAATGAAGCTTGGGCTGCGTGGCGGCGTTGTTGAAATTGAATCTGTTTCCACTGGATCCCTGGGGCTTGACATGGCTCTTGGCATAGGTGGACTGCCCAAGGGAAGAATAATCGAAGTTTTTGGTCCTGAAAGTTCTGGAAAAACAACTCTGGCGCTGCATGTGGTGGCCGAATCCCAGAAAAAAGGCGGAATCTGCGCCTATATTGACGCTGAGCATGCGCTGGATCCTGCCTACGCCAAAAAACTGGGAGTTAATGTGGATGACCTCGTACTCTCGCAGCCGGACGCCGGCGAGCAGGCACTGGAAATAGCCGATACGCTTGTTAGATCCGGAGCTGTCGACGTACTAGTTGTGGATAGCGTGGCGGCTCTTGTACCAAAGGCTGAAATAGAAGGGGAAATGGGAGATCCGCATATGGGACTGCAGGCAAGACTTATGAGTCAAGCGCTGCGAAAACTAACTGCTACAGTTTCCAAATCCAATTGCATAATGATTTTCATAAACCAGATTCGCATGAAAATAGGAGTATTTTTCGGCAATCCGGAGACCACCACAGGAGGAAATGCGCTGAAATTCTATGCTTCTGTGCGCATTGATATTCGACGCACTGGTTCTCTGAAGGAAAAAGAGCAGGTAGTCGGCAATCAGGTACGGGTAAAGGTGGTAAAAAATAAGGTGGCACCGCCGTTTCGTGTGGTTGATTTTGACATTATATACGGCGAAGGCATTTCCAAAGCCGGCGAGCTCATTGACATTGGCGTTCGAATAGGCGCCGTCGATAAATCCGGATCCTGGTATTCATTTGGAGATCAGAAAATAGGGCAGGGGAAAGAGGCTGCCCGCCAGTATCTCAGGGAACATCCGGAAATAGCTGAGAAAATAGAACATGCCATTCGCAATAATGGAGACCTCGTCTCAGAAATTGCTGAAATAGCAGTGGAATAGCAGAGGAGAGAGTGTATCATGAAAGTTATCAAGGAAAAGTGTAAATGCTGTCGTTCCTGCACGGAGGTTTGTCCAGTAGGCGCCGTTACCATTAAAGATGGAGTCGCCGTCATCGATGACAGCCTGTGTTTGAATTGCGGATGCTGCGCCGCAGCGTGTCCCGTTAAAGCAATAGAATTTGGGGAGTAGTTTTATGGTGCAATCTTTTCTACTTGCTGTCCATTTTATACTGACCATTCTTATAATTGGACTCATTATGCTGCAAAAGCACGATTCAGACGGTGCTCTTGGATCTAGCGGAGGAGGAGCCGGTAGCGGTATGTTTTCGGTGCGCGGACAGGCGAATCTGTTGACGCATGGCACTGCCATACTAATGGCAGTATTCATACTAAATTGCCTGGTGCTGGCAAAGATGTTCAAAAATCAACAATCGCCTGGTTCATTGATAGATCGAGTGGCCTCGGAGGCTGGAGTCGTTGAGCCGCCAGTTGCTCCAGAATCAACGGCCGCTCCAAAAACCACCGACAAAAAAGAGCCGGGAAACGCCTCTAAAAATGATAACGCTGTTGCGCCACAGCCACAGCCGCAGCCTGCGGTTGTAGATAAAACTGCCAAAAACGTCGTCAAGAATAAGGCAGGCAAACCAAAAAAGAGGTAAATATGGCAGAAAACAAAGTCATAAAGATAGGAAGCGTAAGAATATCCAATGATAATTCCATAGCGCTTATTTCTGGTCCCTGCGTCATCGAAAGCAGAGATTGCGTTCTGAAAGTTGCAGAGCACCTGGTGAATCTGACCTACGAACTGGGAATTCCGTTCATATTTAAGGCGTCCTTTGACAAGGCCAATAGAACCAGCATTGATTCTAAGCGAGGCGTCCCTCTGGACGAATCTCTGAGGATATTTGAGGAAATAAAGGAGATCTACGGCTGCCCCGTGCTTACCGACGTGCACGAGTCGCAGCAGTGTGCTCAACTTGCCGACGTAGTAGATGTATTGCAGATTCCAGCTTTTTTGTGCCGCCAAACGGATCTACTGGTGGCAGCAGCAAAAACCGGAAAGGTTATACATGTAAAGAAAGCGCAATTTCTGGCTCCCTGGGACATGGAAAATGTTTGCAAGAAAATCACGTCCTCCGGAAATGACAACATTATGCTCTGCGAACGCGGAACATGTTTCGGCTACAACCGGCTGGTATCCGATATGAGGTCGCTAAAAATACTTGGGGATTTCGGCTATCCTGTTATATTTGACGCGACTCACTCGATCCAGGAGCCAGGAGGACTTGGAAGTGCCTCCGGCGGTCGTCGCGAATATATCGAGCCACTGGCTCGCGCCGCCGTTTCTGTTGGCGTCGCCGGCATATTTATGGAAACCCATCCGGATCCTGTACATGCACTGTCAGATGGCCCAAATATGGTGCCGCTACATGCAATGAGGGAGCTTTTAATCACGGTTCAGCAGCTTGACGAACTGGCTAAACGCCTGAAGTATACTGATATGTCCTGCTAATGTTCTCGTTTCCTAGCTCTATAAATAAAAATTTTCGCCTTATAACGTCGAATATGGTCTGGATATGCATGGCGGGGTATTTTTTGTTTCACATGTTTAGCGGAGCCCGTGGGGCAATCTCCTGGGCTAGGCTGAATCGAGAAGTAAAGCAATTGGAAAAGGAGTTGGCGGCGCTGCAGGAGGAAAACGCATTCCTTGAGAACAAAGTGGCCTTAATTCGTGAAAATAATCTTGATCTGGATTTGCTGGAAGAACAGGCAAGAGAAATACTTGGTATGGCAGGAGTAAACGACATCGTAGTAATACTACCGAGAGAATAACGCCTTACAGAAGACCTACTGCGGTTCGACTTTTATCAAAATGTCAGCGTTACCAAGTAGTTTTTTTACATCGCACTCTGCGTTCTTTGATACTATATCTGCTTCCACTATGCTGAAGTTATGGTCGACTCCAACTGTAGATTCAACATATTTTTTCATACCAGCTGACCTGGTTTTGAGGATTTTTAGCGATTTCACGCCGTCGGTGGCTAAAATTGCCAGTTCTATCTCCTGCCGAATTTTCTGCGGCAAAGATTCGTCCATTAGATCCGACAGCGCGCTGCGAAATATTACAAAAACGTTGTACATCACAAAGCAGCAAACTGTTAGGCCACACAAAACGTCCATGTATATGAATGTATTAGATAAAATTAGCGAAATCGCAACGCACAGGTTAGTAAGAAGATCAGACAGGTAATGTAGCGAATCTCCCTTTACAATTAGCGAGTCCGTTCGGATAGCCACATATCTTTGAAGATATAGTAGTAAATACACAGATACGCACGAAACCGCCATAACCGCTATTCCAACTCCAGTATTTTCCACCGGCTTCGGATGTAGAAACATTTCATAGGATTCGCGGAAAATCAAAAGACCTGAATAGGCGACGATAATGCACTGAAAAATGGCGACTATGCCTTCCACTTTCTCGTGTCCGAAATTATGTACGTCGTCGTAGCGGACATTGGAGAAATTCAATGCATGGAATGCTATGAACGAAGAGAGCGCGTCCAGACAAGAATCGTTCAGCGACGCTTGCATTGATATGGAATCCGTAATCAGCCAGGCCGCTACTTTTATTATAATTAAAAACACTGAGACCAGTACGGCAAAAACGACAGAGACCTTCGCCAAATGCTCCTGCGTACTGTTTTTAAAGTACGAATCCAGTGTATTATCAAAAAGAGTTACATCAAAAAACACAAAATCCACACACCAAAATACTATCTGACTATAGCACACCATTTGCGCAAATTCAAAAATACGAGAACAAGAAAAAGAGGTTCGAAAAATAATAGAGATATGGCGAATTAGTAATCGGTCTTTAAGGGCCTTGACTATGCCTTCGGTGACATTGCACATTGGTGACCGCTACAAGCGTATCGACCTAGGGATATTGGATTTTTATTGGAGAGTGTGTGAGAAAGGTATTTATCATTGCCGGCGAAGCTTCAGGCGACTATCTTGGCGGCATGCTAATGGACGGCATTCGCAAATTGAGTCGCCAGGACGTTGAATTTTTCGGTATCGGCGGCCAGTATATGCAAAAAGCCGGTCTACGCGAGTTCTTTTCCATCAACGAGCTGTCTATCATTGGAATCTTCGAAGTAGTTGGTAAAATTTTTCACGTAAAAAAGTTAATAGACAGAACCGTTGAAAAAATCATCGACTATGAGCCTGATGTATTGATTACCATAGATTCCTCTGGATTTACGCATCGTGTTGCGAAAAAAGTAAAGGCGGCGACCAGAAAAATTCCTATAGTTCATTATGTTGCTCCTCCTGTCTGGGCCTGGAGAAAATGGCGCGCCAAATCCATGCCGAAATTCTTGGATAAACTTCTAACGCTATTGCCATTCGAGGCGGAACTGTTTCGAAAACACGGTCTTGAAACGGTGTTTGTTGGGCATCCAGTGGCGACGGATCAGGATTTTGCTAGACCGCCGGAAAATGAAATTAAAAAATTCAAAAAAAAAGACAAAATTGTCGTGTTGATACCAGGCAGTAGAAAATCGGAGCTAGACGCGCATTTACCAATTTTATCCGAAGTCGCAGAAAAAATGCGTGGCAAATACGAAAATATTAGGTTTATTATCCCAACGCCAGAAGCTATGCATGGCTCCATGTGCGCGAAAACCAGCAATTGGAATTGCAATACGACTGTGGTTTCAGATAAGTGCCAAAAGGTTCTGGCCTATTACGCCGCAGACGTGGCCGTAGCCGTTTCTGGCACTGTTACTCTGGAGTTGGCCAGAACCGGAACGCCGTTTGTAACAATATACAAGACTTCGTATATAACCTACATTTTAGTAAAACTTTTAATACAAATAAAGTATATATGCCTTGTGAATATTATTGCTGGACGAAAGGTCGTGCCGGAACTGTTGCAACAGGATTGCACGGCAGAAAATATTTTCAACAGCGTAGTCGCGATTATGGGCAGATCGGAGGCGGTTCGGCAGAAAAGTGCACTTGCGAAAGTTATAGCATCCATTTCTGCAGACGATCCAAATGCGGCGGCGCGAGAAATTTTAAAGGTCCTGGTCTAATCGCGGCGGAAATAGCATAGAATCATGCTAGTATGCCAGTGAGGAGTAAGTGTTGTGCGCAGTTTGTTTAGCGTTGTTTTCTTTAGAATGCTGCGAACGACTTTGTATTCCACCATGGCATTGGCGTTTTGTGCCTGGATTATCCAGTCATCAAGATATATGAGTCTGCTTAGCGTCAATAATGTCAGTCTGATGAAATTTGTGGAATTTACCTCGTATCTGTCCATCGATATTGTGGCTGTGATTCTTCCGTTATCGTTTGCTGTATCTTCGGCATTTGTGTATCACAGATTTAACGAATCAAACCAACTCATAGCATTGCAGGCCGGCGGTATACATCCTGCAAAAATGCTGGTGCCACTGTTATCTCTGGCGACAATTTTTGCTTGCTATCTGTACGCCAGCAATGCGTGCTTTTCGCCGCTTTCCTGGATAGCATTTCGGGAAATGGAGTTTAATATAAAGAATAGCATAGATCCTCCGGAAAGTTCCGGCTCCATTTTCTCTAGCGGTGGATTTTCGGTATACGCACAACGATATGGTGGAAATTTTCAATTCGAAAACATATATATAGTGGATTCCAGAACGCCTCGAAAAATATCTGCGTATTATGCGAAATCCGGAACCATAGTAAATAACAAGCTCGTACTATCCGATGGGGAACAAATTGAAATTGACAAAATCGGCAGAAAAAAATCACTGACGAAATTCCAGACATATCAGTATAACCTAAGTGAAATGTTGAACAATGTTAGAGGGGCTGCCCAGCCAAATGAAAAATTCATCGATGAGCTACTAGTAGATACAGGCGACGCCGAAAAAAATCTCTCCCAGGCGGCGTTGTTCCACCAAAAAATTACGTCTCCGCTGCTGACATTTATATTTGCTCTACTGGCGTTTTGCATTGTACTGCTGAGGCAGCATAGAAAAAGATCTTCCTACACAAAAATATTTATTCTTTTATCTAGCGTCATTTTTATTCAGGGAACGTATTTTTGGATAGTGAATGCTTCGGCAAAAAATGCAATATTCGTAATTTTTAACTATGGATTGGTAGCATTTTTGCTCATTGCGTCCATTGTGGTGACTTTTTTGAGATGTAGAACATGAGCGGAACATTATTCAGGCACGTATTTAAAATGCAGCTAAAATCGACAATATTCGTGTCGTTTTTCATATTTTGTCTGATTTTTTTGTTTGATTTTGCGGAAATAACAAGAAAATTTCCAATTTCCACCTGGAGCGAAACTCTGTTTGCCATTAAGCTATCGATTCTCAGAACTCCAAATACTTTCTGTGAAGTATTTCACTATATATATTTTATGACATGTACGTTTACTCTATGGGGTTTGTCTCATTCCCATCAGATAACTGTATTGAAATCATCAGGTGTTTCGCCGCAACAAATTTTATCTCCGTTCGTGTGGTGCGCATTTTTTGTGTCGTTGCTGTGGCTGTTTCTATTGCATCCACTGGGGCAAAGTCTCGAAAGAACATATGCTAAAACCGTCAACGGCGAAATCAATTCCGAAATTAATCGAGATCTGTGGATAGATCACGCCAAGGATAATCGCATGATATACCTAACGAGCATTTTCAATAACAATATAGATGGACTATATATGTTTTTCACAGGCGATGAGAAAGGCGGCGTACGAAGAATCTTTGCGGAAAAGGCGAAAATTAGCGACGACTTTTGGGAGCTAGACAACGCAACGATTGTGACTGACGACTCCGTAAAAACTACTGGAAATATGAAGATAAAAAGCAATATTTCCGATGATCTCATAAAAATGTTATCATTGGCGCCGCGGAAACACGACATATATGGTCTTCACAAGGTATATTGGATTCAAAGCAGAGACGGAACAGTTCTCAAACTCTACGAGTTGGAATTGCACAAGCTGCTGGCTAATTGCGCCAGCTTTATTTTATTTGCACTGCTGGCTGGCGTGCTGTGCTTTCCCATAAATCGCTACAAAACAAAAACCAGCATTGCCATTGAGATGATTGTCATATCAATTTTGCTGAGATTCGCCAATAATACCTGCGAGGCCATGGCATGCACCGGAGTTCTGCCGGTGGTGTTTGCCTGTTGGGCTGTGGTATTGATATTGCTGTGTCTATCGATATCTGTATTGATATGGAAGGAAGTATGAGATTTTTCTATCTTATTTTATCAGGCATTCTAACCTGGATGTTTGTTGGCTACTGCGAGGATATAACATTCATAAATTCCGATGAGACTGTTTATAGAAAAAACGACGTTATTTGCAGTGGCAATGTGATAGTCGTGTACAACGACAAAGTAATAGCGGCGGACGAAATATCTTTCGACAAAGGTAAAGACGTCGTAACAGCCAACGGTAACGTGGTAATGCGCGACGAAAAAGGCAACATTTATTTCATGGACAAGCTCAGTATGCATCGAGATTTCTCTGCTGGAAACGCGGAAAGCATAAAAATTCTGATGCCGGATAAGTCTAGGCTAGCCGCAACCGATTGCCGAATGAAAGATAAGAAATTAGAAATGGACAACGCCGTCTATACTCCATGCTACGAATCCTGCTGTGGAGATGAGCTTACATGGCAGCTGAAATCGCGTCAGGTGGTTTTTGATCCCGATGACTCCATTGAGTACGACGATGTATTATTTGAATTTTTGGGTTGCACAGCCGGATACCTGCCGCATCTTTCGATTCCGAGTCCGAGATTGAAAAGAAAAAGTGGATTCCTAGCTCCTAGTTTTTCCGTTTCTAGTAAGAGCGGTTTCAGCGTTTCTCCAAAATATCTGTTTGCTATTTCCGAATCTCAGGAACTGATACTGAAACCAATAATTACCTCAAAAATAGGAAGCGTTGGCTGGTTTTATTACGGATACAGAATTAAAAATGGCGAATTCAGCATCGATGCTAGCCTAACTGACGTTAGTTCAGTAAAGAAAAACAGTGCTCCCGCGCTGCAGGAGCAAAAAAACATCGATAAAATACAATCTTCCGGGTATAGGGGACACCTGTTCTCCAAAATGAAATACGAAATAAACGATGTTTGGAGGTGCAGTTTCGGCGTTAACCTTGCCTCCGACTATTATTACCTGAAACGCTTTCCATTTCTCGAACGCAAAGATCGCGCGTTGGAGAGCAATCTAAAATTAGAAGGTTTTGACGGAAGAAATTATACGCAAATGAAAGCGATTACCTTTTATGGTGATCCGGCTTTTGGTTCGCCGAAGGTTTTGCCTATGTTGGAGCGAAATTTTTCCGATACGCTATTCGGCGGCACATTTGGCGTCGATGTTATGCTTATGAATTTGCTGCTACGCGACGCAAGGTCTGCCAGGAAGGTTATTACAAATGTTTCCTGGGGCAGGAGCTTGCTTTTGGTTGGCGGACACATTATTGATTTTAAAGGAATTGCTTCCGCTAAAGTCATAAATATTTCGGAAAAAAGTCCATCAGACTACGATTCGGCGATGCTAGTAACTCCGCAATTGGCAGTAATTTGGAGATGGCCGCTGGCCGTCGATTCAGATTTTGCAAATACTATAGTAACGCCAATGGTCGGAATCATAGCCGCCGGCAATAAAAAATACATTGACATTTTCGAGGATCCGTTCAACGAAACCAACGATCTAAATTTTATTGATGGAAATAGATCTATATCTTCATATGTCGTGGATTCCGGAAGTCGCGTATGCTATGGATTGCGGATATCCGCCTATCGCCAGGGTGACGCGCTGTATTCTTTTGTTGTTGGACGGTCAACCGAGCTAACCGATGTTACTGAGAAACTAGATGAATCAGGCATGAGATATAAAAACTCCAACATAGTCTCTTCGTTGGAGATTTTTTTATCGAAAGAAATAGCGCTGACAACCAACTGCAGCTATTCCACACGAAAAAATAATTTTTCGAAATTTGAGCAAGGACTAAAATTCGCGAACAACAAGATTTTTCTTCATGTATTTGCGTTTAGTGGTAAACATTGCTTTTATGGTCCAGCTATGGAGAATATTTCCGGTGAAGCCATGAGCGAAAATGCAAAGAAATACAAAGGCATGATATTAGGCGTCGGCTGGAATATGACGAAAAATACGCGACTAAAATCGGAAATGGTGCTTGGTGGCGAGAAAAACAAATTGATTCGACAAAATATCGGGCTTACGTATGAAAACGAATGCTCGTATTTTGATATTATACTAGAGCGCACAAACTATTCCGGCGGTGATCTTCGACCAGATACGTCGTTTCGCATTGAAGTGCGCCTAAAAAATCTGGGCGCTCTATAATAATTCGCGTTAGAGATTATTCTTGTCGTTGAATAATTTTCGCACTTCTTTTTCGACGACGCTCATAACCATCTTTTGAACATCAATATTTTTAAGATTTTCGTTCAGCCATTCTCTAATGAGCTTAGTGGCTATTTCTGGAGCCATCTGTATTACCATTTCTTTTATGGTATTTTGGATATTATTGTTGTTCGCTGCCGCTGCCGTCGGCAGTGTTTCTTTGTTTTTAATGTTCTCAGAACAATTGTTAGCGGGACTACTGCGGCCGCAGTCAGGTATTTCAGTGCAAATCGTGTATGCAACGGTTTCAGCGCCGCGTGTG
>JAITRK010000104.1 GCA_031288435.1 Holosporaceae bacterium | reverse complement strand
TTTTCGACGATTATCTAAAGACTATGAAATATCAACAAAATCTGCCGAAAATATCATTATAATCGCTCATTTAATAATCCTTATACGAAGACTCTAATTCCATGAATACGGGTTCTTATTCCGTCTCCATTTTTATGTTGTTTAAGAATAATCTCACTAACATCATAAAAGCCATTGAGAGTTATAGCTGCAACCTCATCACGGAGTTGGACAAGCTGTTCTCCCTCGGGAAGAGTATCCGAAATACATAAAGTTAAAATCTGTATCGCTTGTGCCCACTCATTTTTTAGAATTTCCGGGCTATTATTCAATTCCATTTTCAGCTTTTCCTCTTTTAGAGATTTAATCAATGTCATTCCAGACGCTCTAAACGCATCAATGGTCGTATCAGGAGTCACTGCTTTGAAATGATCAACAATCTTCGGAATTGGATTTTCTACCAACTCATCCTTCGTATCCATCCCGCTTGCTCCGCCGAAAATCGCTATGCAGCTCGCAGCTATCAATATTTTTCTAAACATATTACACCTCATTGCCTACCACAAGTAGTATTATAGCGCAGATGTTTTTCATTTTGTATACTTATCATAGATCTGATTATGGAGACAATTAGTGAAATTAACATTAATTTTGCTTGATTTTTAAGGGGGCTCGCGGAAATATATGATTTGACCGGCTTTTGTGGCGATGTTTTTTAAAAGTTCACGCCTAGAGCTCGTATTTCACATGAGAGTCCTTCCATTCCATTCGAACCTTAGCTGATTCTGGAACTGCGCCGTTCTCCGCAGCGTTTTATGCAGATGTGCGTGTTCTTGCGGAGTCATTAATTGGAGGTTGCGGAGGCTGTTGTTGAATTTGTTGCCGTCTCTGTGGTGCAGATGGAAACAGTGGAGAATCGCTCCGTGTTTTTTTTCGTATTTGTAGCGGTGCAGCGTGGTTTTGCCGTTGCGGAAATATCCGTCCCCGTAGCCGAAGAACCATCTGTTGTTGTATCGTATTTTATGGCTCATGTTTTTCTGCAATCTCTAAAGGAACGCCCCCACAGATTTCGACATATCACTCTATCGCGTTATTAAATTACGGCATAGAGATTATATCTAGAAAACGGGCGTTTACAAAATCATTATCACATATTATATATGTACATGATATAGTACAATAGTTTTATTGTGTTATATATGAAAAATACATTAACGCGAAAATGGGTCAAAACTGGATAAAAAAACATGATCTACGGCTATGTTCGGGTCAGCACCCAGGACCAAAACATCGACAGCCAAAAAAATGCTATCAGCAGATACTGCATCGATCATAAAATTATGGTGGACGAATGGATCGAATTGGAAATGTCCAGCCGCAGGTCCCCCCTGCTCCGCCGCATCGACGAATTGCTGGGAAAATTGTCTCCGGACGACGTTGTCATCGCCTCGGAATTGTCCCGACTCGGAAGATCCATAAAAGAAACCCTGAATACCATAGAAACCATTGTGCAAGGGAAAAAAGCTCGCCTAATTTTCATCAAGCAAAACCTCGACCTAAATCCTAACACCAAAAACAACGTCGCCGATAAGGTGCTCATCACTGTCTTCTCTATGCTGGCGGAGCTGGAACGGGATTTCATATCCGAACGAACAAAAGAAGGACTCCGGGCCAGAAAAGCCAAAGGCATAGTGCTAGGTAAACCAAAGGGAGTTATTCAAGCATCTATGTACGATAAGGATGCCGAAAAAATACTGCACCTCCATAATCTCGGAGTCCCCATAAATGCCATCCTAAAAATCCATCTCGGTTATGGGAAATACCTCTCTTTAAAGAGATTCATCCAGAAACGGATGAAATAACTGTATTGTCCTCAAAATCATAGCCATGAACATTTTTCTATAGCATTAGATAGTTTTTCTTCGGCTAACTCATGTTTCCCAAGCCAGAAAATGCAAGAAATTACATCTATTTCCCTTGGAGTGAATTTTGTTCCTTTTATGAATGTTATAAGGTTATTTGTTCCTAGCTTTTCCATTTACGCCATATTAATTCAAAGCATAATCCATATATCTGATCCATTCCTATTTGTTTTTCTCTAATCCTTTACATTGTAGCCTAAAATTCAACCACAACTACAGTTAAAGCTGTTAAGCTGTGATACTGCAGCACGTTTCTGGGCAATGAAAGTTAGTAGATTATCAACAATGTTTGTCAGTGGTGAGATGGTAGATATTTGGTTGTTCGCCGCACAAATCGACGGCGCTGTATTAACATCTTTGTCAACAAATCCTGTTTTCCGCAGTTTTTCAAAGGCGTCCCGGAAACTGTTTCGTGTCATGTTAAAGCATGGATCGTTGGACCAAATATCGATTTCCCCATCTTTTTCAACGAAAACGACCATATCGTCCCATTTGTCGTATTCATTCCCCAGGATTTGTCGTATTTTATCTCTTATTCTGGCGCATTCGGTTGACTCCTTTGCTCGCAATTGTCTGCAATAGTGATTTTTGTCATCCACAATGAGATTCCCTGAAATACGGTGCTGCTCTAGGTATGTTTTAGCTGTTTTGAACGTCCAATCAGATTCAGAGGCAATGGTAATCAGTTTCTTTTCCCTTCCGGAGCCATAACGAACCATAATCTGGTCCAAAGAAACTTCCATCATGTGCTGTACATAAACGTTCACGCCTTCCTCCTGAAGTAATTTCCTTCTGATTTCCAGGCATTCTTCTGATTCATGTAAACTAGCTATGTGATCATTGGCTTTGGCTATCAGTTCATTGGTTTCAATTGCTTTTTCAGTTTGCGTTTTTGGCAGTTCCTGGCATCCAAATTCTCCATTGAATATTCTATCAATGGTCTCAAATTTCAGTATCCAACTAATCCAAATGGTAAATTTTTCGCTCATGAGATAGGTACTTGTTTTGATCCATTGTAAGTAATTTCTCCATTTTTCCAACGAATTTTGGAATTTTCGCTGCAGGGCCGCCACCAAATGGCAAGCTATTCGCTTCGTGAGAGTTATCTGCAATTTTGGAAATTCCTCCAGCCATATTGCCATCATATCTTGCACCACAGTTGGTTTATGAGATGCAACCCTCACGGAGGATTCAGCGTTCGGAGTCACAGTTGAATAATTTGCTGGACCAGATAATATTTTTTCCTGATCAGAATTTTTATTTTTTTTAGATTTATTAGATTTATTAAGTTTTGTACATGATACTGTATACATGTGTTCATCCATGTGTTCATCCATGTGTTCATTGATGTGAGCAAAAGCATCGTTTTTTTGAGCACATGAAGCCGAGTTTATTTGAAGTAGGTATTCGCGTATTCCATGGTCATTAATCGCATAATATAGGGTTCTATTTCTTTTGTTTGCCGATAGGTAATCGGAACATATGATTTTCTTGTCCCTGAGAGATTTTATGGCTCTTCTGACGGAACTCTTGGAAACGCCAAGTTGATCGGCCCATTGATCCAGTGTGTTGTATATCCATACCATACCATTCTTTTCGACTCCATATTCTTTCTTATGGGACGACCAAAAATATAGGCAACCTAGAAAACTGGCCTCTGTTTTGCATAAATATTTATTTATTTTT
>JAITRK010000073.1 GCA_031288435.1 Holosporaceae bacterium | reverse complement strand
GAAAAAGCTGGACGTGAAGTTGGTACAAATGGTTCGCTTCATACAGGGCGGCAGAGAGATGAAAATGTCCAAGCGCGCCGGTACATTTGTGACTATTCGAGATGCTTTGAACAGCGTGGGAAAGGATGTTATTAGATACATTATGCTCACCAGACGCGACGATGCTCCACTTGATTTTGATTTTCAAAAGGTTGTGGAACAGAGTCGGGATAATCCGGTGTTCTATGTGCAATATGCCTACGCGAGAACTCATTCGGTGCTAAAACAATTCGCCACAGTCTTCCAAAAGCCGGTACCTCAGGTGGAGGAGGTGAACCTCGATCTCCTGGATTCGGATCCGGAACTGAAATTGCTAAAAATCCTTGGCGATTGGCCGCGCCAGGTATTTATGGCCGCCAGAAACCGCGAACCACATCGTCTGACATTTTATTTGGCAGACCTAGCCTCAAGTTTCCATTTCTTGTGGAATCAAGGGAAAGATAATGCTATGCTACGATTCGTGTTGGCGAATGACTTCGAAAGAACAGCCGCGAGAATGATATTGCTTAAAGCTATGCAAAACGTTATAGAATCTGCATTTCATATAATTGGCATAACTGCAGTCGAGGAGCTGCGCTGATGTCTCCTTTTTTGGATGATGAAGACGATTTCGATAATTATCTTATTGATCGCAAACAAAAATTGCCGCCTGAGGACGATAAGCCAAAAAGAACTAGTTTTTTTCATGAAGATCGTAGATTCTTTATCATCGGCGGCGCTGCGTCTGTGGTGGCTTTCGCCGCTGTCGCTTATATTATGTATTCAAATTCCAAAACAGTCGACATAGACGAGTTACCTGTCATAGCAGCTGAAACAACTCCTCTAAAGGAAAAACCAAGTAGAAACGAAGAGGTTAATCACCAGGACAAGATAGTTTACGACAATGTTTCCGGCGAAAAATCTACGGTCGAGATCGCAAAAACTATTCCGCAACCTGAGGAGGTGTTGTCCATAAATGAGGTTGACGTTAACGCCTCTCTTTCGGACGAAGAAAAAAAGAACATTATAGAAGCCTTTGACGAACTAGCGCCGGATAAAGAATACAAAATTAACTATGTCAAAAGCAGCGGGCGAAAATCTTCTACCGGAAATTCCGGCGCTACTTCGAAAAACAGCATGGCGAAGAGCGACGCCATAGGAAAAAAACATAATATTTCAAATGGACTAGTGGCAGTGGAAAATGTTGAGAAGGCGGAGAGGTTTGGAAGGGCAGAGAGGTCTGAGAGATCTGGAAGGACTGAGAAGTTTGGAAAGGCAGAGAGGTCTGAGAGATCTGGAAGGGCGGAGAAGTCTGGAATGGCAGAGAGGTTTGAGAGATCTGGAAGGACGGAGAAGTCTGGAAAGGCAGAGAGATCTGAGAGGACTGGAATGGCAGAAAAGATATGGAATCTTGGAAAGAATGATACCATAACAAAAAAATCCAGTTCCACAGATTACACAACCAACGTGAATAACAGAAACAACTACGATGACCCGCCAATAAAAAGATTGGAGAACGACTATAGCGGTGGCGTCGATGACGGCTCTCGCAGGAAATCAAGTCTAAGCGATCTAATGGACAAAGCCACCATGTCGGACACATCACCTCCAAAATTAGGCGGAAACATCATGGTGCAAGTGGCGTCGCTGAATTCTAGGGCTGGCGCGGAAGTCGAGTATAAAAGGCTACAGCAGCGTAACCGTATGCTCGCCAGCCTGAATAAAAAAATCGTTAGGGTAGACCTGGGACGGTTGAAAGGCATTCGCTATCGAGTATTGGTTGGCCCATTTAAAAACAACGCAGAAGCCGGTAAATTAATTCAATCCATGCGGAATCACGGCGTAAACGCATATATTTCCAGATAAAAGCCAATAATATTTTGGCTATAGCTTTATTTCACATAAATCCAATTTGACAGTCCTCGTTTCCGCGAGCCAGCAGCATGGTGTTGTACATAAGATATGCAACCGTCATAGGACCCACGCCGTTGGGAACCGGCGAAATGGCGGCTGCCACCTCCGACACCGGATGGAAGTCCACATCGCCTACTATTTTCCTAGCGCCGTCGATCTCGATTCGATTTATGCCAACGTCAATGACAATGGCTCCAGGTTTTACGAAATGCTTTTGCACATAGCGCGGTTTTCCGATGGCACTAACGATGATGTCCGCTGTGGCGCATATATCTTGGATGTTTCTGGAATGTGAATGTAGCGTCGTTACGGAGCAATTTTTGTTCAGCAGCAACTGAGCCATTGGTTTCCCAACAATGGATGACCTGCCGAGTACGACGGCATGCGATCCGGATATATTTTCGCGCACGCTGTGAATAAGATGCAGTACGCCGAGAGGCGTACATGGAGCAATGCATGGCTCTCCGGTAAATAGCTTCCCCTGATTGGTAGAAGTTAGGGCATCGGCGTCCTTGTGCGGATCAATTATATCAACCAATTTTCTGAAATTGAGCCCGTAAGCCAACGGCGATTGCAGTAAAATAGCTGTAACACTATCATCTAGATTTAAATTATTCAATAACTCCGCCACGTCCTCTTCTCGAACGTTATTTCCGCTTAGTTGGTGTATTGTCGATTTAATGCCCAGTGACTCGGCAAGTTTTCGCTTCCGCGATATGTAGATTTCACTGGCCGAATCGGCGCTGGCGTTTACCAACGCAATATGAGGAAAAATCCCACTGGATTTTAGTACGTCAACTTTGCAGGAAATAATTTTACAAAAATCATCCGCTATCTCTTTTCCATTTATTATCATGGCCATCTGTACCCTTTAGAACCCTATGAAAATTTTATAACTATCCGCGTAATAACATCTTCCAGGAATGTCAGTATCAACAACAGGAAAAGCGGAGACATATCTACATTACCGACATTGAGCTGGAATGGAGTCTTTGAGCGCAATACATTTAGCATGGCATTAGCTAACCTCCCAATGGAATCCAGAAGCGTCAGCACAAATTTGTTCTGGTAATTAAATACATTAGCCGCAACCAACCAACTAAAAATTACATCGGCAATTATAATCACTGCTGCGATTGAAAGAGCAGTTTTCAAAAGTAACAACAGCGGAATTACTATGATATCCATAATTACCACTCCAAAATTAAACGAAAAATCAGGCAAACATATCCAAATGCTCCACCGTAGCATTACCATCTTTATCAGAAGATACTTGATTAATCTTTAATTGTGTCGATTCTAGAATTTTATCGCAATGTTTTTTTAACGTGATTCCTCGTTCGTAAAGGGAAACAGACTCTTTTAGAGACGACCTGCCCTCCTCTAGAATTCTGACTATGTCCTCTAATTCTTTCATTGCGCTCTCAAATTCCATTTCGCTAATATCAGCATTTAATGTCATCTTAATTTATTCTCCAAACAGTGTTACGCTATGCAATGTAGAATACATTAACTGCGAGCTTTTTTATATGGCGCTAAAGAAAAAAATTAATAATCTGCTGACTGAAGACGTGCTCTTTCTGCTGGAACATATCGAGAAAAATGGATACGAAGCCCGATTGGTTGGAGGAGCCGTTAGGAATTGCCTTATGGATGTCGAGCCAACCGATATTGATATCGCCATTACCGCTACTCCAACCGAAACCACGCGCATTTTTGGAAATGTGCACGGCATAAAAGTTGTCCCCACAGGCATTGATTACGGAACTGTTACAGTTGTGCGCAATTGGAAATCGTACGAAATAACCTCGCTGCGAAAAGATGTGCAAACATTCGGTCGAAAAGCTCTTGTGCAATTTACAAATTCTTTTGAAGAGGATTCGCGGCGACGCGATTTCACTATCAACGCCATCTACGTCGATAAAAACGGAAATATTTTCGATTACCACCGGGGAATTGACGATATTTCCAGAAAAAATATAAGATTCATCGGCTGTCCGGAAGAACGTATAAAGGAAGATTTTCTTCGCATTCTTAGATATTTTAGGTTTGTAGTTTGCTATGGCAATGGCGTGATAAACGAAGAATACCTGGCGTTAATAAATTCACTGAAAAGCAACGTTGTGATTCTATCAACCGAAAGGATACTGGCAGAACTGCTAACAATGCTCGGGAACAGCGACAGCTATAAAATAATTCCGGACATGAAACCTGTATTGGACGTTCTGTTTGATCTGGCATGCGATCCGCTGGAAACGGCTTCCCAGCTAAACATCTTTGCAAAAATGACAGCCGTCGAGCGGCTGTGTTTGCTGCTAAAATTTTCTAAAAGACCGGATCTAACAAGCAAATACAAATTTCCAAGAATAATTAGCCAAATGCTAGCGCTGAATGTGGATAACTACGCCGGATCGGCCATAAAACGAAAATTGAAAACTATTCGAAAAAATCTGCGGCATTTTCTGGTGCAGTACGCCTCTGTTTTGGCATATCGCAGCGAAGCCAAATCTGTCCTGGAAATTAAAAACACCGCGCAACAGATGGAAGATTTCTGTCGCTCAGAATATGTGGATTTTGCATTTCGAGCAGGCGATCTTGGCTCTCAATGTTTTTCCCAGCCCGAACTGAAGGAACTAATGATGGCTGTAAAAAACTTCTGGCTTAATTCAGAGAACGACGTCGGTCGCGAAGAATGCCTGCGATTCGCTCTAAAACATCTGGAAACAACAGCTTCCTGAGCAGGCTGCAAAATTTCTATGTATGATTTTTCAATACTATCGGGATATCTTTTATGTTCTGCTTGAATAAAATCTTGACACCCAACTGGATGGCTCTTCTCAGCATGATGCTGTCATAACATATTCCGCTGACTATAATTGAACGATGAACCATGTTGCTGCGTACTATAACGTCGATACCATTCAACCCGCGCTGTTTTAACTCGTAATCACATAGCAAAAAGAGCCTATTCTTTTCTGCAAACGCGTTTATAAAGTTAATTGTTTCTTGTCCTTTTTCAAAAAACTGCAGATCAATCTCTGTTTTATAATCTTCTAACTTTGAATTCCATATGTAGTGAATCAGCTGATCGTCATCTAGAACGATTACAGTATCCCCGCAGTTTAATACAAGGCTATCCAGAACGCACCCTGCGCTTTCAGGAACGATTGATTGATTTTTTAGCACTGAAATACTCCATCATTATTTTTCGTACAGTACAATTAGAAGTGTAACCGTACCGCAGGACGCCAAAACAAACAGTGATCCGTACGTTAGCACCCAATCCTTGAGAATATAGCCGTGCAATGCTGTAACAACCTGTACGACATTAAATCCAGCAAAAGTCGCCAGAGAAAGATTTTTTGCGCTCTTTGTTTTGTATATCTTTAGGGCTTGCGGCACAAATAAAAGAGCATTAGCAAATAAACAGAAACCAAATGCTATCTCTATAAACCATGTAAAACACTCATAGCTCACGTGCTATCTCCAAACTAGTTCAACCATTAGTTGTAAGACCCACCTTACAACACGCATAAAGAGTTTATAGCTGACTTTACTCGAGTTTGCAACTTTATTAAAATTTGAACGATGAATAGTGGAGCAAAAATGAAATGCATTGTCGGCATGTCCGGTGGAGTAGATAGTTCAGTTTCGGCTTTCCTTATGAAAGAGAGGGGATTCGAGGTAATCGGATGTACTTTTAAGATGTTTGATTCGGAAGGATCCAAAAAAGCCGTCGCCGACGCACAACAGGTGGCCAATTTCCTCGGCGTACAGCATGAAGTGGTGGACTGCAGAGACGATTTTAAAAAATATGTGATGGATTACTTTATTGATTCCTATAGCAATGGATTAACGCCCAATCCCTGCGTCATGTGTAATAAATTTCTCAAATTTAAATACTTGGACGAAATCAGAAAAAAGCATACCGCCGACTTTATGGCCACCGGTCACTACGCAATAATAAAAAAAGCTACATCTGGCGTTGGCACAGATGACAGCGTTGAACTGCATCGAGCCAAAGATAGCAGCAGGGATCAAAGTTATTTTCTCTATGCTCTCAGCCAAGCAATTCTCTCGCGACTAGTGTTCCCCCTTGGCGAATATACAAAGCCGCATGTTAGAAAAATCGCCGGAGAAAACGGAATTCATGTGGCACAAAAATCCGATAGCCAGGACATATGCTTTATACCAGACAACGATTATGTGTCGTTTCTCCAACAACATGCGGCCGGCGGATTTCAGGAAGGAAACATAGTTAGCACATCCGGAGAAGTGCTCGGGCGACACAGCGGCGTCGTACATTACACAGTTGGCCAGCGACGTGGCCTCGGATTGTCCGGAGGCCCGTTTTTTGTCCAAAAAATAGACGCAACTCGGAATGAAATAATTGTTTCGCGTCAAAAAGATCAGGAAGAAACTGTAGTGCATCTACGGAATGTTAATTTTATAAACGGCGAATTTACCGGCGATTGCCAGGCGCAGTTACGACTATGTGGTAGGAAAACGGCCGCTAGCGTCTGCAGGAATACGGATACCAACGGCTACTTCATAAAATTGCATGCTAGAGAATTTGGTATAGCTCCTGGACAAAGCTGCGTTTTTTATGCAGATACGAAAGTAATCGGCGGCGGTGTTATAGCCTGATTACAGACGGAAAATTCCACAGAGAATACAACCGTAAATTGTTTTCAAAAAAAAATACAAAAATAGGTTGTAATTATTTTTTAGCTGTGCTACTGTTCCAGACAGGAGGAAGTTTTTCTCCTAATGTGGTGCTGTCAGTGGCGCAAGTCTCGCGGCAGCAGCATGTGATGCGGCTTCGGCTGCACTCCGTTTTAAATAACTATGACAACACGTTTCTCTGTGGCGCGGAAGCGCCGCAGAGGGATGTCTTCGCAGTGGCGAGCGTTGCTTTGCATTTTTTTTGCAAAAACACATATGGTTGTGCTATAATATGACTGTGTTTTAGGTAATAGGAATTTGATATGCAAAAGAAAACAGTTCAGTACTATAGAGAAGTTTCACGAACCATGGACGAAGGGTTGCGCAGGTATATACTTAGCGTTTTCTCCTATATGTCCATTGGATTGTTTCTGACGGCTCTGGTTGGCGGACTGGCTGCGTCTTCGTCTGCGCTGTGCAGCGTCATTTTTTCGTCGCGTCTCACGTATTTTGTGGTAGCGTTTGCTCCGATGGGTATTGCAATTTATCTTGGAGCAAAAATAAATGACATTTCTGCGGAAAAGGCCAGAACACTGTTTTTCGTCTATTCTGGGCTGCTTGGACTGTCTCTATCATCGTTAGTACTAATATATACAGCCGCTAGCCTGTGTTATACTTTTTTTGTGGCGTCGTCCATGTTTTTGTCCATGGCGCTGTATGGTTATACTACACAGAAGGATTTAACAGGATGGGGCTCGTTTTTATTTATGGGACTAGTAGGCATAGTCATCGCTGGATTGGTTAATATTTTCTTGCAGCATCAGGTGTTTGATCTGGTCATATCTGCAATAGGAGTTATAGTATTCACAGGCTTAACTGCCTACGATATGCAGAACATAAAAGGCATTTACATGGACTCCGATTCGACGGAAGTCGGCAGCAAAAAGGCTGTCATTGGCGCGTTGCATTTGTACTTGGATTTCATCAATCTTTTTCTGCACTTGTTGCGGTTCCTTGGCAGCAGGAGAAATTAAATTGATGAACCAACGATGATCTATGGTTAAGAGAACGAGGGGATTATACGAGTTCAAAATAGGATCCTCCAGTTTTTTAAGAAAATTCAAAAAGAAAAACCTATTTAGTGGATTGTTTGTATGCATCGCTGTTTTAGTAGCGATGCATTTTTCTTTTTGCCGAGATCTCCTACAAAGTTTTGGAAACTTTTTTACGTCGGGCGCCGTTCTGATCAATCGAATAACATCGAAAATCAATCATGCTATTTCTGATGCCAAATATATTGTCTTTCAAAATGCCACTGATGTCGTATTTGATTTAAAAAAAGAAAATCTAATGCTAATCAACAAATTGGAGCAACTTCAACAGCTAAAGATTGAAAACAATGAACTAAGAAAATTGCTTTCCCTGAAAGAAAAAAATGACGGCAGACTAGTCGTAGCCAGAGTGGTGAGTTTTTTCTCCAATGACTATGTGTGTTCCTTCATACTAGACGTCGGATTGCGCGACAAGGTATCAGTGGACGACGTCGTCCTCAACGTAGACGGGCTTGTTGGACGAATTGTGGAGGTGCATGACGATTGGAGCAAGGTTATGCTAATTACAGACGTTAACTCCAATGTTCCTGTAAAAATTGGGAAGCGGCGCATTAATGCCATAGCGTCCGGCAATAATACAAAAACTTTAAAATTGTCGATGATTCATGAAGATGATCTACCGGAAAACGGCGACATAGTGGAAACGTCGGAATATGGGAACGTTTTTCGAGATAAAATTCGCGTGGGGAAAATAGAAAGCCGTGGAGAAACTCTACGCATTATACCAGACGTAAATTTTAACTTTGTTGAATATGTCTGCGTATTAACAAAGCAGAAGACTATCTCTGTCCATGGAGAAAAGATCAGCGCATAAAATATAATTCCAGCCTCAGTAGGGACGAAATTTTATAGGCAAATGGAATCGCTGCGATCATCAAATACGGTGCAATATGGATAAATTTTCCGCCAGTGACGAAAAACGATCTGCCTTGCTCGTGAAGGTTTCTAAACCAAACCACATCCAACAACCTGGCAGCAAAAAGCGTACCTGCCAGCAGCGAAAAGGCCATGACAACAATCGGAAAATACAAACCTCTCTTAATCAGTGACAAACAAATATGAAATTTTCCACACAGGCCAATCAGCGGCAGCACTCCGAATACGGATGCAATCAAGCCAGATACGGCTGTGGCTACTCCTGCATTACAGGATGACAGCGATTCTAGGTCCTGAACATTTATTAGCGGCGCTCCGTTTTTTCTAATTCCCACAAGAAAGAACAATACGCTGAGCATAAAAATCAGGTCAGACATGGACATGAAAAGAACTCCGGTTATAGAGTCACAGTTTTTGCTGACACTGCCAAGCAAAATCATTCCAGAATGTCCCAGATAGGCGTAGCAGAAGATTTTTTTGAGATTATTACAACGCGTCAGAAAAATGCTTCCATGCAGTATCATGATGCAGGCGAAAGTAACGATTATGATCGACAGATCCACATAATACAAAACTCCGGATAATATTTTATATATGCCAATGAGAATCGACATTCTGCCGATGCATAGCGCCGCGAACAGCTTGCTATCATCCAAGACGTCGAAAATATAGGAATGCCCCAGAGACACGCCCAGTTTCATACAGAAGGATAACAGCATCAATGTCGAAGCGAACAAAATCAAATGGCTCTGTCTAGGGAAAAACGATAGAGCATAACGAATATCGTTAAATTTTGTAAATCCGGTGGAGCAACATATTAGTAGCGCTGCGACAATAAATACACAGGAAAACGAAATTCCGTATATAAAAAACGAATGACTTTTTAACTTTCCTTTTAGCAAAAAATATAGCGGTATAGTGATCAGTTCAATGGAAATATAAAATGAAATGAAATTGCTGGACGAAAAAAGCGTTAGGGACCCGAGTAGCGAAAGCATCAACAGCGAGTGTCTTCTGAAATCAATTTCGCCAACGTAGCGCAGCGCCACCAACGCAGCGAACAATACCGTCGCCTTCAGCAATGATTCATAATATCTGCATTCGAACAGATAATTTTCCGGCGCGCAGCCCTCGGTGAAAAAGCA
>JAITRK010000006.1 GCA_031288435.1 Holosporaceae bacterium | reverse complement strand
ATTCAGGCGTGATAATTCGCTGTTTAAAAATTCCACGTCAAATTTTGCGTTATGGATTACCAGAGTACCATCGCCGACAAAGGCTAAAAAATCGTCGACTATTTCGTGAAATACAGGTTTATCGGAAAGAAATTCGTCGGTCAAGCCGCTTATGGCCACGGCGTCCGCATGCATTTTTCTCATGGGATTGATGTAAGCCTGATAGTTGTTGCCAGTTGGAATATGGTTGATCAATTCGACGCATGCCACATCAATAATTCTATCTCCGTCGGAGTGGTTAAGCCCTGTCGTTTCAGTATCTAGTACGATTTCACGCTGTTTTTTGGGCATAATCATAAATTATAAACCTTTTCATGCGATCATGCGAATTATAGCATTTTTCGGAGAAGTATTAAGTGGCGATAGCAGCAAAAATATTAGTGTTGGACGACGAACCTGATACAAGGGACCTTTTTACTCAAAAGTTTCGTCACCAGATATCCAGCAATACCTATGAATTTTCATTTGCCACCTGCATGGACGAAGTACAAATACAGCTACAGGATGGCGCATTTGATATCTTTCTTTCGGACATAAATGTAGACGGCATGGACGGCATAAGTTTCATCAGCCACCTGAAGGAAAAATATCCGCTAATGAGATCCGTGGTGGTTTCCGCCTATGGAGACATGAATACACTAAGAGCCGTCATGCGCGGCGGAGCCCACGATTTCGTCATAAAACCAATTGATTTCAAAGATTTATCGGATACCCTCGAGAAAACCGCCAGGGTTGTCGCCGGTCTCAAGCATGCGGAAGCGACTAATAAAAGATTATCTGCTATTTCTGACGAATTGGACGTTTCCGCCAAATTACAGAGAAGTATTCTGCCTGGAAACGTGGTAAAGAAAGGATGCATTGATCTATACGCCGATACCACTCCGGCTGCGGAGGTTGGAGGCGATTTTTATGATTATTTCTGGCTGAACGAGACGAAATTGGGAGTGGTAATTGCGGACGTTTCTGGAAAAAACGTCTCTGCCGCAATGTTTGCCACCATCGCCAAAACCCTCATAAAATCCCTTTCCCGTGTATACGCGTCGCCAGCCGAATGCTTCAAACATGTAAATTTCATGATATGTCAAGAAAATGTCACCACCATGTTCGTTACGGCCATGTACGGCATTGTGGATATGGAAAAACACGAAATTATTTACACAAACGCCGGACATCTGCCGATAGCATCGCTGCGACCTGGACAGGCGCCTGAATTTATGGAGTGCGATCCTGGCATGGCGCTGGGAATATTCGACGGAGTTGATTTCGTTGATCATCAACATAGCTTCGTTAATAACGAGACGATTCTTCTGTATACAGACGGCGTTCCGGAGGCTGCTGATAAGCAAGGTAAAGAATATGATTTCGAGCGCTTTGCCACTGTTCTCGGAGAACATGCTACCGCAGAACCAAAAGAACTTACCGCTGAAATACTTAAATCAATCCGTCGGTTTGCAGATGGGGCACCACAGTCGGACGACATCACTACTTTGTGCGTAAAATATGGGAAGGAGGCCGCAGGTAATGCAATTTAATATAAAAAACGACATCAATGAAGTTAGCCGAATCTGTGACGAAGTACAGGCATTCTGCAAGAAAGAAGGCGTTTCAGAAGAAAAATACCACGATCTCGCGTTGATATTAGACGAAATGATTACAAACATCATAAATTATGCCTATCCGGACGGCGGCGAACACATCTTTACACTAGAAATTGAAAAAAATGGCGACAGGATCAACATAAGCCTGGTAGACAACGGCGTTCCGTTTGACCCGTTGTCGCTTGGAGATCCTGACACGGAGTCGTCCATTGAAGAACGTCAAATAGGAGGGTTAGGCATATTTATAGTAAAGCAATTATCTGAAGTTGTCGAATATTCAAGAATTGACGACAAAAACGAGCTAGATATTAAAGTTTCTATTCATAACAAACAGGGAGAGTAACATGGAAGTAAAAACAGCAGATAACGGCGGCGTTACCGTATTAACGCCGGTGGGGCGCGTGGACACATCCACCGCCAAAGCGTTCGAAGATTCAGTGATGACGGCGGCAGATAAAAATAAAAAAGTAGCGATTAGTTTCAATGAAATCGACTATATTTCCAGCGCCGGCCTGAGAGTCGTTCTTATGTTGGGTAAAAAATTGACCGCCGCAAAAGGAGTTCTTGCACTTGTAAACATGCCGGATAAAATTTTCGCCGTTTTCAAGATGAGCGGTTTCGATAAAATTTTAAAAATTTATCCTACATTTGAAGAAGCTAAACCTTTTTTTAACTAATTAGGTATTTAATATCAATGATTGCAAATTATAAAAGGAGTAGCCATGAGTAAAAAATCAGAGATCAATCAATTGGAGCCAATTAATGACGGCAAGAAAAGAATAAGTATTGCCATGCAGGGAGGTGGAGCTCACGGAGCTTTTACCTGGGGAGTATTGGATAGACTTCTTCAGGAGAAGGATCTTGTGATAGAAGGCGTTTCCGGAACCAGCGCAGGCGGTATGAATGCTGTTGCCACGGCCCAGGGCATCGTAGAAGGCGGCAACGAGGGTGGGCGCCAGCTGCTTGATAAATACTGGCATGTAATGTCAGACGCTGGAAAATCAAGCATCTTCAAACCAGGCGTAATGGACATATTGTCCGGCAAGTACACCATGCACAATTCGCCAGGTTTTTTGTTTTTCGACTTCATCAGCAAGATTTTGTCGCCATACCAATTAAATCCAAGCGGCGCAGATCCTCTAAAAGATGTGATAAATCAGCTATTTGATTTTGAAAGGTTGAAAAATGATGACGCAGTCAAAGTGTTTTTGGCGGCAACGCATGTTTATACTGGAAAAATCAAGATATTTTCCAATAAAGACCTCTGCACCGACGCTCTTTTGGCCACGGCATGTCTACCAACTATCCATACTGCTGTTCTGGTTAAAGGCGAATACTATTGGGACGGCGGTTTCATAGGTAATCCGGCCATTTTCCCGTTAATCTATGAATGCCACACTGCCGACGTCATGATTATCAAGTTGAACCCTACGCACCGCAATAGACTTCCGGTAACGGCTGTTGAAATCGCCGATCGGCTTAACGAGATAACCAACAACACGTCCATTGTAAGAGAAATGCGTTCCATACATTTCATTACGAGATTAATTGACAGTGGTCTTCTCGAAAAGGGCAAGATGAAGAGACTTCACATGCACATTATCGAAGATGAAGAAGTGTTCCAAGATCTTGGTTGGTCTTCGAAATTGAACACCGATATCGGATTCCTGGAGCATCTTCGTGACGCCGGAAGAAAAGCTGCCGACAAGTGGCTGGAAAAGAACTACGATAAAATAGGTAAAGAAACAACGGCAGACATAGCCGAAGAGTTTGTATAAAGGAAAACACGTTCGCGGCTAAATTCGCCATGACGTTTTTAGCCGCTATCGTTGCTGTAGTTTACGTAGTTTGCCGCTTACTTTTCGTTATCTGGCGAAGCGGCATGTTTTTGTATGTTTTTGTTTTTGGAGAGAAATATGCAAGTGCTAGACCATCTACTGGACATTTTTTCTCTATCGCTGGCCTTTTCTCTAATTGGGCTGAATATTTTTCTAACGTCCAATGTGATGAAAGTTACAGATATGAGCTGCGACGGAAGTGTTGCTCTTGGCGGTTGCACCTACGGGGCATTGGTGATCTCAGGAGTTAATCCGGCGCTGGCTTTCGTTATAGCTGTTTTTCTCGGCGCTGCCGTCGGATTTATTACGTCGTTGCTATCGAATCATTTGTTATTAGATGTTGTGATAGCCAGCATTATAACCGTAACGGCTCTTGGTGCAGGTCTTGTTGGGATATGTTCCAGCGTAAAAGTAGACGAGCAAGAGTGCATTAAGCTACTCCACGGCAGTTTTTCCGCACTCGATATTCTATCATTAACACTTGCCGTCGTAGTATTTCTCTCATGCATTTTCTATAGAATCCTTCATTCCGAGTATGGACTTGGAATGCGCGTTTTTGGGGACGGAAAAATCATATCCGAATCCCTTGGAATCGACTCATCAAAGATGTTATTGGTGGCGCTATGTCTTGGCAATGCCTTTTCGGCGGCGGCTGGTGCGCTTGTCGCACAAATTACCGGGGTTTTTAACGCTGGTATGGGCTCCGGAGCCATGGTTTTTGGCATAACGTCCATAATTATCGGAGAAAAAATCCTACAGCCCAAAACGCTCGGAGCTGCTATCTACGGATGCATTCTTGGCTCCGTATTCTATAAACTACTGGTAGCATCGGCGGTGTATGCAGTTGTTGGGACAAAACTTGGAGGCTCTGTCTACGATAGTCTTGTAACCGCCGCCATTCTCGTGATTGTTATGCTGTTCGTGAATATAAAGAAATTTTCCTTCTCTGCTAAGAGGCGCAGCCATGGTTAAGCTAGAAAACGTATTCCTGGTACTTTTCCCACGTACTAGATTGGAAAGGGTTACGCTGCGCGACATAGATTTGTCTCTCAATGAAGGCGAAGTTACCTCAATTTTGGGTCACAACGGCAGCGGCAGGAGTACTCTGCTGCAGCTTTTGGCCGGCCATATAACTCCAAATTTTGGCAGAATACTGCTGAATGACGTGGACATAACGAATTATTCTCTTGCGCAAAAATCAAAATATTTCTCGACGGTGTTCTTCGAAGAAAACACCGCGACGGCCGGAAATCTAACTATTCTCGAAAATCTCGTGGCGGCCAGCATGCATCACCAGAGCCGCAGCCTGCTGTCAGAAGCCTATGACGACAATGTGCGCGAGTTGTTTTACCAGCGACTGCAAGAGATAAATTTCATGAAAATGGAAGAAATAATGGATGAAAAAGTCTGCGATATTCCGGCTCACTATCGGCAAGTTCTAGCGCTGCTGATTGCCGTCATGAAGGAAGCGAAGGTTCTGTTGATAGACGAGCCTTCCACCGGTCTCGACGAAGCAACAGCCCAGGCGCTGTTCGCTGTCACCGAAAATATAATAAAAACCAACCACATGACGACGCTGATGTGCGTCAACGATCCGGCTTTTGCTCTAAAAATTTCGGATAAAATAGCGGTGCTAAACCATGGACAGTTAGTTGCTACCTACGAAGGGAAAGAAATAAAAAACATAACCCCAGAGGCTCTTCAGGCAACATTTGACCAAAAGATGCGAGCCGTCGTTACTACTCAGCAGTAATACCGCCAGGCTCAGCGCCTTCAGAAGCTAAAGTTAACTCCACGCTCCTTAAATTTTCGAAAGATCTTCAATTTTTAAAAGTTGCACCGCCTCTTGCACTTCGCGAACTTCTTTTTTATGGATTTGAATATCATTCTCTGAACATCCGCTCAAAAAGATAATGCCACGAACAATCCAATGAGCCTAGATTTCATATCTTCTCCCATCTATCATCCGCTCTTTTATAATGTCAAGACGCTTATCTTACCTACACACAAATTCTGGCGCAATGCGGTTTGTGAACACAAATATCCTCGGCTACTTCCATGCTGATATAGCAAAGGTTCTCCGGGAAGAGGGTAAAATGTTTATGGGTGCTTTCGAAATATTACAGGACAGACCATCGCGGGTCTTGAGGTTCCTAGCTGCAAAACGAATAAAATTCTACTGTCTTAAACCTCAAAACCATGAGAAAAATTACGTGTCTCTTTCTCATTCCGCGATAGCTAACCCAATAACCTTAACTCATTTTTTAATTTGGCAGCCGCTGCACCAGTTTTTTTCAAGATGCTCAGCGATTTTTGTTTTTCCTAGGCTTCTGGCATATTCTAGCGGAGTCCCACAAGTAACTACTTAATATTCAGATCTGCGTTGCCAACGTCGACAAGAAGATCAATTATCTGTATCGCTGCTACGTCGTCTTTTAAAGGTGCAGCAGCCATATGCAGCGGTGTACAACCATTCATTCCAAATGCATTTACCTTCGCTGCTGGGGCACTACCTACGGTACTGCTGGATCTGTCAACAAGCAGCTCTTTCACACCATCAACACAGCTGTAGAGAACTGCATAATGTAACATAGTATTCCTGTTCTCGCCTTCCATTACAAAACCGAACTATTTGGACGTTCCAAACCAGCCGTCGGCAAAACCTGCCGCGCCAATATGCTGACTGTGGCTTTGGTTGATTTTCTATTACTTCAAAAAAGTAAATTCCCAACGTTCTTAAAAAACTACCATGTTTGCACATTTTTGCCGAGTGTTTCATTCGTTTTTTTAAAAAAATTAAAAAATATTAACAAAAAAACGATGCAAAATGAAGCCACGCTGAGGACCACGCCTGAGTCCAGCACATTCCGAATTGCGGCTCAAGATTCTCGATTGATATATTTTTTCTACTGGAAATTGCGACAGATGCGTTTCATCCTTGAATTCGCGCTGCAATAATCTTATGGCATATGGCGTCGAGATGTGATAGTATTCGATCGATGGGAAGTGAGAATAACTTTCTTTGAGAATT
>JAITRK010000100.1 GCA_031288435.1 Holosporaceae bacterium | reverse complement strand
CAGTAAAGTAATCGGCGCTTATGAGAAATTCGTCCAGGCAGATATAAGCGGCGCCCTTGTAGAAAGTTATTCAATTGTAAAAGAGAATGGCGACGGCACAAAAGCATTTCAAACCATTTTTATAGTCAACGAAGAAGAAGCAGCCTCTGCCCGTACCAGAGCAATGGAAAAATCTTTGAGAGAAACAAAAATCTCAATCAAAGAAGCAGAAGAGATTTCAAAATTTGTCAATGAAGGCTTTAATCTTGAATCAGAATGCAAAAGACAGGAGTAACAATATTTTTTGCTTTAATTTGCTTTACTCTCTTGGGACAAGAAAAACCTTTGTGGCTAGATAATGATTATCGTTCGACAAAATTTTCTAATGCGGTTTTTCTTACCGGTTATGCAGAAGGCAATATCAATACAGGCGAAAGTACAGAAAAAGCAATTGAACGCATAAAAACCACAGCACAAAGTAATCTGATTGAAAATTTGCGAATAACACTGAAAAGCAATACACAATCAAGTATCAATGCTGTTAGTGTTGGCAATAATTACCACGAGACCGAAATTTTCAGCAATCAAACGTCAAAAAATGCAGAGGCGGAAATCACGGGAATGAGGGTTGAAAGTTATATGGATAAAAAAACGAACTATATTTATGCTTTTGCATATGCAAACCGGTATGAAGTAGTTGGTTACCACAAAAGCAATTTATCCGTAAAGATTTTACAGATAGAAAGTCTGTTTAAAACAGCTGACGATTTGGTAGAAAGCGGCGAAAAAGCAAAAGCCCGAAAACAAATAGAGTCAGTAAAACCCTTGCTTGAAAGTATACGCTATTCGCAGTATATGCTGATTGCCTTAGACCCCAATCTAACAATTGAAGATTTGCAACAACGAAAAACAGAACGCTTGCAAGACGAATTTACTATGACGCTTGCCGCTTTGTCGCAAGGCATTTATATTTTTATCGAAAACGACGAAAGTTTGTTTGGCAAAGAAGTCGATATTGTTTCCAATAAACTGAAATCGGAATTGGCGGTAAAAGGTTGCGCTTTTGTAGAAAATGCGGCAAGCGCCGATTTTTTGTTGCGCGTAAAAGCCACTACCCGCGAATCATCAACAAGCGGAAATATTGTATTTTGCTATGCAGACGTCGTTGTAGAGCTTTATGATACGCACAAGCAAAAAAATGTCTACAGCAATGAAATTTCCCACAAAGGCGCTTCGAGTTCCCTCGAAAAAGCAGGAATCAAAGCCTTAGGCGATGTTGCTCCAAAAATAGCAGAAGAACTAAAAACATGGATAGAATAGAGTTTAACGAAAAATATGGCGAATCCCTCATCCACCCATATAAAAAAGTAGAGGGCGTGGAAGCCGAAAACGTCAGTGTAGGCAGAGTATATATTAAATCTTTAAATTATTATACAATGAATAGAGTAGATTTAAAAAACAAATATGGAGACTACTTTGCACATCCATATAAAATAAAAGTGCAGAGCGTGAATGCCGAAAACGTCAGTGTAGGCGCAATAAATAAATTATACAAAATTATCATCAAATGAAAAAAATTATTATTACAAGCGCAGTAGCGCTATTGGCGCTGTTCATTGCAGCAAATTTATTATTATCATGTCGTGGGTTAGATATAACGCGGTCTCACCGAAAATCAGAAGAGGCTGTAAGCCGGGACATTGTAGGTGTTGGCGTTATACAAATGCCGACAGTGGCAGATTTGGAAGTAGAACCGAAACGGGAAACATTTCCTTATGAAATTACGCTATTAGACAAAGAATTGCTTGAAGCAAGAAGAAAGTTAGAAAAGAAACGGTTTAGTATATTCAATCAGAAAAAATTTCAAGCCGCTCAAACTTCACTTGACATATTGAACAATATGCAAGAACTGCAGATTCGTTCAGCAACAGAGGCAGTAAAAATAATTGCCAGGTCAAAAATGCTAATACACTATACCGCTGATGTTTTGATTGATCCAAGATATTCGGTCGAAGTTGACAATAATGAAAAGATTATTGTAACAGTCTCAGGATATTTGGGAAGATATAAAAACTTTCGGAATATACAACCTAAAGACACCGCATTACTGAAGTGTCCTTTCTTTATGATTGAACCTAAAAGGTCCCTTGGGGAAATTGAGATTAATTTTAAACAATAACGTTCTGTCTATAAATTGAGATAAAAATATGCGTAAAGGTTTAATATTACTGATAGCAATATTTGTATGCAGCTTGGTATCCGCTCAGGACAGAATCGCTGTTTTGCCTACATCCGGAAACGCCGATGAAGGCGTTCGTGGCATGTTAACAGAAGCCCTTTCTGATGGTATTTTAAATAGCAAGCAATACAAATTGGTAGAAAGAGCGCAACTTGGTAAAATAATGGAGGAGTTGAATATGCAAGTAGGTGATTTTTTCGACGACAGCAAAGCCACGGAAATCGGAAAATTTTCAGGCGCAAAATATATATGCTTGTCCTCCTGTAATAAAAGTGGCTATAATTATATGATAAGCTATCGATTGGTAGATGTGGAAACAGGCGATGTACTGTTTAGAGAGCGGAAAACTACTACTGAAAGTTCGTTAATGGAGAGCATAAATGCCATCGCAAGCGAAAAATTATTTGCCCAATCATCTTCATCCAACGAGCTCTTTTTTTGCGACGTGGAAATTATGAAAACTGACTTTAAAGGGTCGGAAAGAAATTTGCCTGCGGGCTGGCGTTTACCCACCATTTCAGAATTGCGATGTATGTGCGAGCATAAAAATGAGATTGGCGGATTTAATGGTGGCGAGTATATAAGTAGTGAGTTTAAAAACAGTATTAGACAGGGAATCCGGTTTAATTCATGTACACAAACAACTATTATTGACCAGGCGTCCATACGTTGTGTAAAAAAACAATAAGCGTATGTTTTATTTTGATTTAAACAAACTAAATGTTAAGTATATGAATAAATCATTGTTGATTATTATTGCGATAACGCTAATGGGTTATCTCTCTTATGGACAAGGAAGCGTTGCTGTTTACAACAACAGCAACGCCAACTATTATCAAAAGATGTTCACATCTAAAGTAGTGGTTTATATTGCGTCCGTTGAAAACTGGTCGCCCGTTGACAAAACAGACGACTATGCGTCTATTTTGAAAGATGACCCTGCATACAAAAAAACACCGACAGCAACCGATGAAATGTTGGTAAAAATAGCAGCTGAAAATGGCGATGATTATGTTTGTAATCTCGCCATTAAAGCCAATCTTACAGTAAACAACATAACAGCGTCGCTGGTAAATGTAAAAACAGGCGTTGCAGAACAAAAAGCTACGGCTACATGTACAGACCTTGTAAGCAGTTCTTCACTTGATAAAGCAGCACAGGAAATTGTAGACAAGTTACTTTTAGCTCCCAATAGGAAAGCCGAAGAAGAAAAAAGAGCATTAGCAGAGCAAAAGGCTAACGAAGAAAGAACTTTGGCGGCACAAAAGGCTAAAGAAGCAAAAGCCCAAGCAGACGCTGAAAAACAAGCCCAAATAGATGCCGAAAAAGAAGCAAAAGCCAAAGCAGAAGCTGAAAAGCAAGCTGAAAAGCAAGCTCAAATAGAGACAGAAAGAGAAGCAAAAGCAAAGGCGGAAGCTGAAAAGCAAGCTCAAATAGAGGCAGAAAGAGAAGCAAAAGTAAAGGCGGAAGCTGAAAAGCAAGCTCAAATAGACGCCGAAAAACGAGCAAAAGCCATAGCAGATTCGTTAGAAAAGGATGCTTATTTTGATAATTCTCTTTTAAAAAAAGGAGAAAGATATGTTCTTCTATCTCATGCTGAACTTAAAAAAGTAAGGATGTCATCTCGCAAGTGTTTGGATTTCTTATCCAATAATTGCCCTGATGCCAGAAATTCATTTTCCAAAGGACGTAAATTTTCTCAAGCAGGAAACAGTTTAATAACCATTGGTACAGTATCATTTGTGGCAGGAATTGGCTTAGTCACATTTATTTATCTCGAAGGAGTAAATAGTTATTATACTGATGTTGACTATGAAAAAGGTATTTATAGAAGATACAGAGATTCTCAAGGGAGGAATTTACTATATACGGGGGCAATAGTTGGTGGTGTTGGACTTGTTGCGTTAATAACAGGTATTCCGCTAAACGTAAAAGGTAAGCATTATAAACGTAATGCTATCGAGTTATATAATAATTCCTGTAAAACGCGAAAACTCTCATACATAGAGTATAGTGTTGGAATTCAAGGTTCAGGAATAGGATTCACATTACAATTTTAAATACTTTTGACATGAGAAAAAAGAAATTTTTATTAGCATTTTTAGTAATGTCGCTATTCACTATCATGGGATGCGAAAAAGACAAATTGATAGAGGAAGGGGAAGTCCCTGTAGCAAAACCAACAAGCATATCTGTCTATCCGTTGGAAGCAACTATCACCATGTGGGTTTATTGTAACAATGACCATTATAACTTTGCTGGGACTGTTATTTCTATACCTATGCCTGACGCCATAGAAGTAGAACTTAATGGCGTTGTTAAAGAATGTGTGATAGGGAATATACAATTTAACAACAACGACAGCTACCGTTTCTATGTTGTGGCTTCAGGTTTCGGCTTAACACGCAATACCTTCTACCCTTCATGGCGAGTCCGTTTAAAAAAATGGGGTAGATATGGTGAATGGGTAAACGGACCTGCTTTTTCTACAGGTTATTGGGATTTTTATTAAGGTGAATGGTATTAATTCTAATATTAACCTCCCTACTTCCTTGACCGTTTGGGGAATTAAAAATTAAGAGTTAAAAATTAAAAATGGAAAACAGTGAACGAGTGGACGAGGTAACGAGTGGACGAGTAGACGAGTGAACAAGTGGACGAGTAGACAAGTGAACGAGTGGACGAGTAGACAAGTGAACGAGTGGACGAGTAGACAAGTGAACGAGTGGACGAGTGAA
>JAITRK010000085.1 GCA_031288435.1 Holosporaceae bacterium | reverse complement strand
CGGGTAAGAAAAAAACTCGCCACAAGCACGCAAGATTAATTATTGGTAGAGTTGAATAGCAGAAAGCGCCGAATGATGTATTATAACATCACCGGCGCTGCGTTGTTAACTGCGAGCGGCTACGCTTGGTTTTTGTACTTCTTATAGATCTCGATAGCGATCTCTAGCCACATTATCCTATCCTCTACTGTCTGCTGCGCTCTTTGGTACCTATCCCAGCATCCAGACATACTGTCGAAATGACAAAGATTGTTCCCCACAATGCCAGGAGAATTAGCATCAACATTAGCCTCAACAAAAGCTAGGGTTGCATTATCTACAGCACGATAATCATATTTTTTATACAATGAGCTTTCCAACTTTTCTACCATCGCTAGACCTTTATTCGCTCTTGATAGAGCATCTTCGGCAGCGGTAATGGTCATTTGATTGCGGTTGACTTTTGCGCATTCATCATCTACGACACAAAAATCTATACTCTCAACTTTAAAGAGAGCCCCAGCATAGTCGCCGATATATGAATTAGCAGCATTCACAATATTTTCAATAAGATCCTCCAAAGACTTTGCACAAGAAGCATAGCCGAGTGTTGAAGGGATTGCAAAAACTCTTGAATAAACAGTGTTTATAACAACTTTAAAATAATCCCATACTCTTTTATTATTGAACACGGCGCCTGCGATTTCACGGGTTTTATTGAAGTAATAAGTCGCAGAAATGTAACCAGAGTCCTCTTGGGCTCTTTCCAATTTTTCTACCAACTCAATGGACGAATTCTCATCATTGTAACCATAATACATGGCATCTATAGAATATTGCGGATTTACGATATTCGATATTACGGCATCATTCACAAACGTATTCGTGACATATCCTACGATCAGTTTATCGACAAGGCCGCGGTTGCTGCTATTATATATGTTGGTATGCAGAGAGTTAGCCAACTTCCAATTATTAGCTATACCCAGCCCAACAACGTCACCGCCCTTATGGTGCACGGCTTTTTCCGCCTCGTCTACGATGCCATCGAAGTCCAAAGCAGCAATAGCATTTTCCAGCCTCGGAAGATATTCGAGTATTGCCACTAAACAATTCTTGACATCTACAGGATCGGCGGTTGATTTTACTTTGTAATAATAATAATAATCATATTTAGCATTATTAAGATCTTTCTTGCGGTCAAAGTATCGCAAGAGGCCGTTGTTGTCGCCGCTATTAATATCTGTCAGCTTCTGCAATTGGCTCACCACGGGCATCACATGCGTGTTATACAGCGTCTTGTAGGTCTCTTCTGCAACCGTCCTCTCTTTTAATCGGTCTACTTTAGATTTGCTTGCATATTCTATGGCACTACACAATCTTTTGCTTTTTTGGGTAACTTTGTTTATCGTTTTAATCCATTCCTGCATCTTAGCTGCGACGAATTCATCTTTTCTCCATTCGTACCTGTCAATCCAAAACTTGCCAGAAAGTTGGCAGAGCTGCAATCCAAGGTTGCTGAAGTTTCCTCTAAACCGTGTTATTTTTTTGTTTGCATTGTCGAATTTTTCCATTTTTGTTTTAGCAACTATAAGGTGTATTTTGTTACCGCCTGGCTCTTCATCGTCTGCGGCCACAGTTGTATAATCATCAACGTCGGCAAGACACAAAACATCCTCGCCAAACGGTGAATTTCCCTCAGAAACTCCATCGGTAATCAAGTCTCCTATCATCTTGGTTCCAGAATGGCCCGCAAACATAAAGGCATCTTTGAGACAGCCGATACACCGCTCGCGAACCCTATTAATGGCAACTTCCCGCATTTCTTCGTATAGCACTTTAACATCGTTGCAAGTCACGGCAGCCGCTGCATCTGCGTTGGCCAAATATTCCGAAACGGCATCAGGCCACACTTCGGCAATCTTGAAATAAGCCGGAACTTCTTCAAACAACGTCTTCAACTTCTCGTCAGCAGTTTTGGAGGTCATATGGTCACCTTGATACACCGGAACAATGTTAGGCAAACATCTGGCGATATCTAAATAATCCACGACTCCTTCTCGCATCAACCTCTTGTCAGCAACTTCGGAGGTCATACAGTCATATTCCATATCTTGGTAGAATTTTTTGTGAAAATCGTAAAGCACGCCAAACTTTAATCTGTACGCTGCTTCAACACATTCTTTTAGCAGCCATTCGATCGTACTACCGTACTCTCCCGTTGCATATTCAAAGTAAGCTTCGGCTATATTTATCTCATTGTTAAACGTATCATCTTCATCATCCATCGTCTTTTTCGCTTCGTCAATTAGTGGCTTCAGTTTATTCGCCGCCAATATTATATTCCTCAAAAGCTCAAATCGTGCCTTAACGTCTTCTTCGTTTTCATACTTTGCATGCATAATATAACCATATTCACCTGTAGTGGAAACTAAGCGGATTCCACTATATTCTTCATCTTCCCTAATAAGCTCATACAGTTTATTGGACGCAGAAACAAGTTCATCGTTTACAGACTTCTTGTGGACTATGCCACTAAGTAAGGGGTCTTTGTGATTCTTCATCCCAAGCACAAATCCTGGTATACAAAACAGTAACGCTGGAACAAAAAAAATGCTTTTTTTCATAACTAACTCTCCGCTAAACTACATACGACTACGTATCGATAATACACACCGTTAACTTTGTCAACCAAAAAGAACGGGAAGATCCCACCATAGACAATCAAGACGACTGCTAATTGACTGTATACTGAAATACCCAATAATAATTTCGTAACCGAACCGAAGAGCAAGACTAAAAGTAGTGCCAGAGCTGCTATCGCTTCCAATGACCATTGGCAGCTGGATTAAAAATTATAAAAAAAAATTGATAAAATAATTTTTATACTATATAATGAAATTATGATTTTAGGAATCTGGAATGGTTAAGATGTTCAAAATAATGAAAGACTTGGCTTGGCGGTGGCGATACTAAATTGCCTGCGTCTGGTTTTGTTTTTGATTATTGGGAATGTTTACAATGTTTTATCTTTTTGCCACGTCAATAATATCGTTTGTGCTCCTCCGGCGGATCTTGCATAGCGGCGCTTGTTTTGTGCGTTTTATCTGGTGGCCTCTGGGCCAATAATTCTGATAATTCTGAACATTAATTTAGAGAACATAAAAATATGCAAAACATAAAAACTATGGAGATTTACTATGAAAAAAATATTTACAGCGATCGCGGCATTTTCTAGCGTTGCCGGCATTGCTTATTTTTATTCCGATAAAAGCGCCGATTTACCGGTGGTGGCCATTGCCAATTATGGTCCGCATTCTTCTCTTAACGCTTCCTTGGAAGGAGCTAAAGCCGAGCTCGCGAGTCAAGGATTTATCGAAGGAAAAACAATAAACTACGAAATTGCGGACGTTGGGTTCGATCCGACTCTCATTCCTCAGATGATAACAAAACTCAGAGCGTCCAAGCCAAGTGCGATGATCGTGAAAAGTACTCCTGTGGCACAGTTTGCCAAGGGAAAAATCCATGATATTCCGCTGATTTTCTGCGACATTACGGATCCGGTTGCTGCTGGGCTTCTAAAAGACGAAGCCCATTCCCATGGAAACATGACAGGAAGCTCTGACCGTGAAGATTTGGAGCCATTTCTAAATTTTGTAAAAACCATTTTACCAAACGCCAAAGCCGTTGGATTGTTGTATTCCACCTCCGAAAGTAATGACGCTGCGCTGATGCGGATGATGAAGGAAGCTGCTGGAAAAATCGGGTTGTCTGTCGTGGCGGTTCCGGTGGATCAATCTCGCGATATTGCAATGCGCATGCAGGCATTTAGTGGAAAAGTTGATTTTATCTACGTTGGAACCAGCGGTCCAATTCAGCCGGCTCTGCCGGCCATTGCATCGGAGGCGCAAAAAATGGGAATACCTGTGTTTAACGCGGAAGATCAAGCGGTGCGCGATGGACTGGCTCTTTCGAGTTTCGGCGTAAATTACGAATCCGTCGGGAGGAACGCCGGAAAAATTGTGGCAAGACTGCTAAAGAACGAATCAATAAAAGATCTGGCTCCGATTTTCCCAAAAATGGAGGATTACAAATGTTTCATAAATAAAAAGCTCGCCGAGAAATTCGGCTTGAAAATTCCTAAAGATGCAATAGTCGTTGGAGGATAAGAATAGAGCTGTTGCGTAACCAGATTTAACTTATCCAGTATGATTTTAGAGATGAGTGTTCTCTGATTTTTTCAGATTTATGCGAAGCCGTTTTTCAT
>JAITRK010000061.1 GCA_031288435.1 Holosporaceae bacterium | reverse complement strand
GGTATGGATAGGGTTATTGCCAAAGCAGAGCAACTTGGAATCACCAGCGAAATAAAAAATAATATCGCTTCGGCGTTGGGAGCCAGCGGCGTGACACTGATCGATATAACCGCCTGCTTTGGCTCTACCATGACAAATGGCTACAAGATGACTCCATTTGGCGTCATGAGCATACGTACGCCGAGCGGAAAATATCTCTACCGTGCTCGCCAAAAGCTGCCGTCTCCGGTAATTTCTTCGGATAACTGCGATAAAATGAAAATTCTTCTGCGGCGAGTGGTGGAAAGCGGTACAGTTCGCCAAGCGCAACTTCCAGCTGTCGCCTACGGTAAGACCGGTACCAGTAACGACAATCGGGACGCAAGTTTTATAGGATTTTCATCCCATCTGGTAGCAGGCGTATGGATCGGCAACGATGACAACAGTCCTATGGGACAGAAGATGTACGGTGGGTTCCTGCCGGCCATGGCCTGGCGAGAGTTTATGCTGCTGGCGCTCGGGTACAAGAATCTTGCCGACGAGAAGAAGGCAGTCGAAGGAGAAAAATCTGCGGCCATCGGCGCCAAAGCTAAAAATAATTCTCGCAAAAAATTTTCAACAAAAAAATTGATCGACTTCGTCAGGCCTATCCTATCTCAGCAGAAGCAGCGAGAACTGCGTCGATAGCTTTCTGGGCTTTCGCATTATTCTCATTCGCAGATATTGACGGCGTTGCCGCCGTTTTGCTTCGCTATATACATAAATTTGTCTGCTATGGAGACTGCGTCATGAATCTCCAAATGACTATCGGCGTCTACACAGCAAACTCCAATGCTAACTGTGCATTTGGTATCGCGAAATGGCGAGTTTTCAACGTTTCTGCGAATTCTGCCTGCGATATCGGCGGCTATATTTTTGTCCACATTATCCATTACTATTACAAATTCGTCTCCGCCATAGCGAGCTATGAGATCGGACGAGCGTATGAATCTCTTTATGGTATTTGATACGTACTTTAACATTGAATCAGCAAAGGAATGGCCGTGCACGTCGTTGATTTGCTTGAATTTATCAATGTCTATCATGAGGACGGCAGAACGAGCAAAGCGGCGTTCCTTACTTCCTATAGAATCCTCAAAGAAAGATCGGTTGTAGACTTCGGTTGTGGTGTCGATCGCCGACATATAGATGCTTTTTTTCAGTTTCTCCGTGAAATTTTCGTACAATTTTTTGTACTTGATCATTGAATTGATTCGACATGCGATTATAACTGGATCTGTTTTTGTGTTCAGAGTGTCCGTACATCCAATGCTTATGGAGGTATATTGTTTGGCTTTTGGTTTGCTTTTGCTGTCGTACGTCAGGATTATTGGTTTGTAGCGGTTTACTCTTTTCAATCTCAGGTTCGAGCAACAACCGCAGGCCAGCGGATTGGCGGAGTTTATAAGAAACAGATCGGCGTCGCTGACGTCGTCAATGGTGGGCCATGATTTTAGTTGAATTATTTCAGCTCGGTTGCGTATGCTATCGTGTATAAAATCTAAATTATCATGGAAAAATGAGACAATCTTCTGGGCGCGACGTTCAACAATATGCACATTATTTAGGAGGCTGTCGTTGAATAAATTTTTCGTTCCTGTGAGGACGTCTATTTTCCTAAGCAGGGCGTTAACACCTATATCGACGTCCAGCATGTCGTCGATGCTTTCGGAAAATCGTAACAAGTTTGCGGCGCTATTTTTTTCGATGATGCCGACTATTGGGATTACTCCACATAGCTGTCTTAGAACAGAGAAGAAATCAAAAAACAATTTTGACTGAGCGGAAGATATGGAGACCATCGCTAGATCTATGAATTGGGTCCCGACGATGCGCAGCGCGTCTTCCATGGACTTTGAGAACATCAATACATTATAGGAATTTTGTAATTTCGTTGATAGTTTAGAAATTTCCAGCTTTCCTTCGTTCATTATCAAAATTCTTGCTACCATGGTATTTATTTTCAATATTACTTAATACGGACTCTACAAATTTACCAATAGAAATGGGTTTTGTTAATAAAGCATCTACATTTTTTGATATATTTTTTTTGTTTTCTTCGCTATATATCGAAAGTCCTATAATTGGCATGAATTCCGCGTTTTTTTCGGTTCGTATTTTTTGTATTAGTTTTTCCACAAAAGACTCTTCTGCGATTTCCATGTTTATGACAGCCAGGTCGCAGGCTTTTTCCTTAATATTTATTAGGCCTTCCATGGGTGACTTCGTAATGCGCACATCGAATCCATTGGCAATCAGGACGTCGCTGTACAGGCTGCTTTGCACGTGGTTGTCTTCAATTAGCACGGCAGTTTTTTTAAATAGAGCGGTTTGCATTATTTTAACCTCCAAACCTAACTAAAAAAGATAGTAGCCGATGTTTCATTAAAAAAAAGTTACCAAAAGTCTTACTGAGACCATTTATGTATTTAAATTACTCTGATGGTTTTTTTGGTGCATGAACGATCTTTTTTTATACGGTAATAAAAAATTAACCTTTTCCTGTTAGCATTAGTTCGCTAAGAGGCTGTCGCGCAATTCCTGGAAAGTTCGACCGGGAGAACGGCCTTTTTCAAAATGGCGATAAGGCGTCTTGCAGGCAGTGAATAGTAAGGTAGATAATTTAGAGAGGAGTTTAAAATGAAAAAATACATCATAGCGCCACTGGCGGCGATACTTTTTATGTATTCCGCCGACGGCAGGATAAGCGAAGGCGCGTATCTCGACTATGCTGATAAAAACAAAGTCTTATACGAATTCTGGAATGATTTGACGCCAGGATTTTTGCTAACGCTGGATTCGGATTTGCTGAAGGCAATACGATTTTATTCCCACGGAAACTATTATAATTCCTACGGAGCCCCGACCGGCAGTGTGGATGATAGTTTCTCCGATCCACTTGCCAGACTGGTCAAGGAGTTGCTCCCGTCGGTGGGGGCTACACTGAATTTGGACGGAACCGGTAGCCTCCAGAAGGTCATGAAGGATAGCAATAAGTATGGAAATCATGCAAAATTCGTCGTGGAGCTTTTGAGGCAGGCCTATAGGTATCAAAAGGCTACTAGTGCGCAGAGGAATGAGATAAATAGTAAGGCATTAACTGCCCTGGGAGCGAAGGCTGGATGTGATAATGATCAAAATAGCCAGCTGAGTAAGAAAGTACGGGCCATATGGGCAGCAGTAAGCGAAGCGATACTCTGTGAGGAGCCGGCTCCTTGTAAAAAGGACGAGGTCCAGCAAAGTGCAAGAAAGACATATGTGTATCCGAATGGCCTGGTTGCCGGAGTTTTGAAGTACTACGCGGTGCAGGCTTTGGATGACGGAGATCTTGATCAGATGGCTCTGGATGAAGAAGATAGTGCGCAGGTGACGAAGTCGAAAGAAGGCCCCACCACAAATATCCCGCATCAGATAAAGGATCTCCTAGGTTTGATCGCTAATACCCCGGCTTGGCACCCGTTTCCTTCGGGGACGCAGATCAGCAATGGAGAGGCCTACTATAAGAATAAGAAACAAGAGAAGCTGCAGTATGCCGATTGCTGCGAAACCATGAT
>JAITRK010000106.1 GCA_031288435.1 Holosporaceae bacterium | reverse complement strand
TTGCAGCAGGAAGCGGCGCGTAAACTGGGATTTGGGGCCAAAAAAACAATGCAGGTGGCTCAAAATCTCTACGAAGGAGTCAACATAGGCAGCGAAACGCAGGCACTGATTACCTACATGAGAACGGACAGCACCAACATCTCAACGGAAGCTCTAAACAAAATCAGGGCGCTAATCGCCGATAGATATGGCAAAGACTTTCTCCCGCCGGAGCCACGCTTCTACAAGACCAAGGTAAAAAACGCCCAGGAGGCGCACGAGGCCATTCGTCCCGTCGACGTGAATATAACACCCGAAATGCTGAACGGGAAAATTGGTTTGGATCAGCTGCGCCTGTATACCTTGATTTGGAAGCGCTCCATTGCCTGCCAGATGTCTTCGGCGGAATATAGTCAGGTACAGGCGGATATCGCCGACACGCAGGCCGCGAAAAATATTTTTAGAGCCACCGGTAGTACGTTAGAATTCGAAGGGTTCCTAAAGATCTATGAGGAAGGGCGCGACGAAGCCGATCAACCGGAAAACGAAGAGAGAGCTTTGCCGCCACTTGCCAAAGGAGACACGGTAGATAAAAAGAAATTTGATGCGCTGCAGCATTTTACTATGCCGCCGCCACGATTTTCAGAGGCCAGCCTGGTGAAGAAATTGGAGGAACTTGGCATCGGAAGGCCGTCGACATACGCGACTATTCTGCAGGTTATACGGGACAGGGGATACGTAAGATTGGAAAATAAATTTTTCGTTCCAGAGGTTCGCGGCCGATTGGTGACTTCTTTCCTAATGAACTTTTTCAGCAAATACCTGGAATATAATTTTACCGCCAATTTGGAACAGTCGCTGGATGATATTTCAAACGGTAACAGCAAAAAAGCGGCAGTTTTGGGAGATTTTTGGGAAAACTTCTACCGCCACGTAAGTGACACGAAAAGCATTACAATTTCCGAAGTAATAGATAGGCTAAACGTTTCCATGGGGGCATTTCTGTTCTCTTCCGACGACAATGGAGTTATCGACCGCCGTTGCCCTAGCTGCAAGGATGGCGAACTGAGTTTGAAAATGGGAAGATATGGCTCGTTTATCGGCTGTTCCAGATATCCTGAATGCGGATATATTAGAAAATTAGACGCACAGGAGGAGGCCGTTGATGTGGCAGAAGCATCTTTGCCATCGGAATACCCGAAATTTATCGGAGTCGATCCGAATGATCAGGCAGAAATCAGTCTTCGTAAAGGTCCATACGGCCTCTATCTCCAAAAAAGTGTTGCCAACCTAGAGCCCACCGCAGCGAAGGGCGGGAAGCGTGGGAAAAAGTCTACAAAATCAGTGGAAAAGCCGGCTCGTGCCTCTATTCCCAAATTTATTGATCCCGCAAAAATGGATTTGGGCACTGCGCTCTGGCTGTTGAGCCTGCCAAAAACACTGGGAATCCACGATGGCGACGAAGTGAAAATCGGAATTGGACGATTCGGTCCGTATCTATTGTTCAGAAAAAAATATACCTCTCTGAGAAAAACCGATGAAACCATGATGTCTATGCAGCTAAAGGATGCTCTGGAGATTATAGATGAATCGGAGAAAAAGAAGCTCAACAAAGTTGCCGCGCCGAAAAATAAGGCCAAGAATTTTCGCCGACGCAGTTAACGAGTCCATGGGCGCTTGATGGAAGCAGTGGATTTTCTTTCGCCGGAAAGTAGGTACATAATTTCTGTCGCCTCGTTATTTTCGCTGCCCAGATGGAAAACCGCAAAATCTCCGTGATGTTTTTGGTAATCGTCGTCTTTTGTAAGTACGATTCTTTGTCCATTTAGCGTTGCCACCCAGGTATCTTCGTTCAGCGGAGATATGCAGCGGCGACATTTCTTCGAATCATATCTCTCGCGTTTTTCGAATCCGACAGACTTCGCCCAGCTATTACCGGCGGATCTGAAATATGCCAAGTTATTGAAGCATACTGCGTCGCCAGTTCTTAGCCCCAGTGCTTTCCCATGCGGAGCTATGAAGACGTCCGCCTTCGGCTGCAAGAAATAAACGATTACTCCCAGCAATAGTCCAAAAATTCCTAGAACTCTGATTCTGTGATGAATCATCATTAAAAATAGCCCGGATACAATAAAAATAGCCGTTACCTCTGTCGATGGCGTTGGCATGACGAAGAACGATCCAGGGAGTTTGGAAATTTCTTCCGCAATTCTTTTGAGCAGATCAATACCATATCCCATAAGTATTATCGCTTGTTTCGATAGGCCGAACATCATGAAAAACAACACAGCCACCGCCATCGGCATGATGTAAAAACTCATGAGTGGAATGGAAATCATGTTGGCCGGTATGCTGTTCAGTGTTAGTTGATTAAAAGTAGATACGGAGATTATGGATGTCGGAATAGAAGCGATTACTGTGGTCATGAGAACAGATACGAATGCATTCTGCCGCCATTGGCATACTTCGTAGAAAGCTACTATGGCCATTACGGCGCCAAATGACATCTGAAAGCTTGGAAATAGTATAACCTCCGGCGTGAAAGTCATGACAAGCGTGGCTGCAATTGCAACAGATCTCATGGTTAACGCCGTTCTGTTGCACAATATCGCCGTAATTATTAACGTATGCATTATAAATGCTCGCAAAGACGGCACCGAGCAACCGGATATCCCAAGATAAATCAGCGTTACCAGCCATGATGCCACGGCGGCAATCTTTTTAATGTCGAAAAACATCGATATTGCCGGAAAACAGCATAAAATAATTCTCGATAACCAAAAAATAAAAAATCCGATTATTCCCATGTGCAGGCCGGATATGGCCAGGATGTGGGCTATGCCGGTGTTGGCGAAGGTGGTTCGAACTTCCTTTGAAATTCCTGCCGTATTACCGGTAATCAGCGCTTCTCCAATGGCCGCCGTATCTCGCGAAAGGTACTTTTCCATTTTTTTGTTGATTCTGTGGCGAATTTTTTCGATGAAAATCTGCATCGACGAAACTGAAGCTTTTTTTATAATTTTTGGAGGCTTTATGAGGAATCCGCGTGCACTTATGCTTTTGAAATAATGCTGTTTTCTAAAGTCATATGCCCCTGGAAATGCGGCAGGATATATCGGAGAAAGCACTGCCCTAAAGAGTACGCGAGTTCCAGGAGTAAAATCTGTTTGCTCTTCTAGCGCTTTTTTACCTTTCCATATCAAATGCAATTTGGAAAATTTCCTGCACAATTTGCTGGAGGAGTCGTTATATTTTCTGGTGGCATTGCGCACAATAAATTTTAAGCCATTCTCTGTTTTTTCGCAAAATTCAATTGTGGCCACAAAGGAAATGGGCCTGTCTGGACTTTCCGAAAGCATAAATGTATTAACGGAGTTGGTTCTTAGCTGGGATACGAGAAAACCAAAACTAACAGCCAGAACCATTGCCGCAATGCCGCGACATCTATCTGCCAACGCGAATAAAGCCAGACAGAGGAGAAAAGCGCCCAGGGTCAATCGGAAATTAGGCTCTTCCTCCAGTAGAAAATACCAGCATATGCCACCCCCAATTCCAACGGGGATAAAGTCTGGTAACCGACGCCTCTCGCTTTCGTAAAAATTACTTGCAAATTCAATGATTTTTCTACTAACCACATTCATGAGCAGTCCTTTGACGCCATGGTGGCAGTAATATCAGTATGGGGTTATGAAAAAATTAACAGGCCGCGTTCTCCAGGAAGCGCGAGCCGATGGTTGCCTTCAACGTGCTTCGCAGTTTCGACTGATCGGCTCTCCAGAGTAGGTGGACGTTTGGTCCGGCGTCCATGGTAACGATGGGACCGTCGCCAATTTTTTCCCAGAATTCTCTGATGAAATACAGGACTCGCAGCGTATCCGGTTGCAGGTACCCAAATCCAGGATTGGAGGTTTCGAAAAGCGCCAGCATGTCCCAAAATTCCTCCCAGCACAATTGATAGACGGAGCTCCATTCTAATTTATTCAGCGACTGAATCAATTTTTTCAATCGTATGGCGGTACGCTCTGGGCGGCTGTCCATCAGCAAGCTGGTCTCCACAAGCTTGTGGGCACGACTGGAAGCCGTTTTTTTGGGATTTATATCAATAACAGCCAGATCATGAAGCAGTCCCGTGACTTTGATATCAATTTTTTCAGCGCCGGCCTTTGTCCATAGGCACCAGGGCGAGAAAAAAGAGCGGCAGGAGGATCCTGACCCGATTCTGCTGATAGAGCTTATCTGTTCCATCGTCGGCTGGTCAATATTTTTTAGATCGCAGATGGCTTTTACGGCGCACAGTGTCAACGCTGCGAAGCTGGAGGCCGAACTAGCTATGCCGCTGGAGTGTGGGAAATTATTTCTGGAAGTCACCAAAAAATTTTCGGAGCATCCGTATATTTTTTTTATGTGGGCCAAGTGCTTCATAAATCTTGCCACTGCAGCCTCCTCCAATCCAATTTGGTTGATGTATGTATCGTTTTCGGCGGAAAGTTCTAGGATTACTTCTGTGGTAAGGTGCTCCAAAGTATATGAAAGAGAGGCATTTAGATGAGTATTGCCCTCATTTTTCCCCATATATTTTATGAGCGCGATGTTCGTCGGC
>JAITRK010000072.1 GCA_031288435.1 Holosporaceae bacterium | reverse complement strand
GGACTGCGAATTATAACTAATCCTTTGTTTTGTATCACTTTTTCTCATATTTTGTTTTGTGGATGTTCCTATGATTCGCCGGAGGCAATGGTTTCAATGAACTTGTATTTTTCCCATTTTCCTGGTTTATTCATTCATAAAGCGACATTCCTAGGAGGATACTATGTCCTATTTCATATTTGTGACAGGCGGCGTTATGTCGTCGTTGGGTAAAGGGATTGCCTCTGCTACAATTGGCTCCCTACTGCAGGCGCGCGGGTTCAGCGTGCGCATGAAAAAGATGGATCCATACATAAACGTTGATCCTGGAACTTTGAGCCCTCACAAGCACGGTGAAGTTTTCGTACTTAGCGACGGGTGCGAATCGGATCTTGACTTTGGGCACTACGAAAGATTTACCAATGTCCAATGTGCAGCCGAAGACTCGCTGACCATGGGAAAGGTCTATGAAAAAGTATTGAGAAACGAAAGGAAAGGGACATACCTTGGATCCGATATACAGGTTATTCCGCACATTACCAATGAAATAAAAGAATTCATTCAATGTGGCCACGGAAACACAGATTTCATCATATGCGAAGTTGGCGGAACCATAGGAGACATAGAAGGGCTTCCATATGTGGAAGCTATTAGACAATTAACGTTGGAGCTCGAGAAAAAGTCCATTTTGTGCATTCATCTGACCTATTTACCATATATAAAAACGTCTGGAGAGCTAAAGACCAAGCCAACGCAGCATTCTGTAAAACAACTGCAAAGCATGGGCGTCCAGCCGGATATAATCCTTTGCCGCAGCGAGAAAAGCATTAGTAATGAGATAAAAGTTAAGCTCTCGACGTTTTGTAATGTAAAAAAAGAAAATATAATCGCTGCTTTGGATGCCGAAAACATATACCTTATTCCAAATCAATATCATTCGGAGGGGCTGGACAGGCAAATTCTTCGCTGTCTAGATATCAAAGACGCTGGCAGCGATACAACCAGAGGGAAAGGCGATGATGATTTTATGGGAAAATGGGCTTCGCTGGAGCATTCCATTCTGAAGCCGTCCAAGTCGATCAGAATTGCCGTTGTAGGGAAATACGTCAGGACAAAGGACGCCTATATCTCTCTAGCGCAGGCTATCAGCCACGCCGGATTTGCCAACGACGCGAAAATCGATGTTGATTGGATAGATTCTCGAGAAGACCAGGATCAGATAAGTCGACTGGAAACCGTATCCGGCATAATAGTGCCAGGTGGCTTCGACGTTGGCGGAAGTGAAGGAAAAATGCAAGCAATAAAATTTGCTCGAGAACACAATGTGCCGTTTTTAGGGATATGTCTTGGTCTGCAGCTGGCGGTTATCGAATCCTGCAGAAATATAGCCGGCGTTATCGACGCCACCAGTCGGGAATTTTCTGAGGAAGGCAGTTTTGTTATAGATTTCATGGATAATTGGGAGAAAGATGGCGTCCAAGAATCGAGAATGCAAGCCGATAATAAAGGCGGAACAATGCGATTGGGGAATTACGTCTGTAAAATTCTGGAAGGAACGCTGGCGCATAAAATTTACGGAACGACAGAGACAACCGAGCGCCATCGGCATCGTTTTGAAGTTAATATAAGGATGTATAGAGACGTTTTTGCGAAGGCTGGGTTGATTTTCTCAGGAGTTTCCGCGAATGGATCGCTGCCGGAAATCCTTGAGCGGAAAGACCATAGTTTTTTCATCGCAACGCAGGCTCATCCGGAATTTAAATCCAGCCCCTTCGCTCCGCATCCGCTGTTCGTGGCGTTTGTGGAAGCGGCTATTCGCAGGCTATCCTAGTTGCACCATCCCTCCGCCGACGGTTATCATGGGCGCTGATACTTTAGTCATGGCCTGACCTGCCACTTCAACCATTGTGCCGGAAACCTTTGTGGACAGGCTACTTTTGGCCTCCAGTGCGAGGCTAGCCTCCATGGCGATCTTCATGTTGGCTTTCATCTCCATATTCATTGCTGCTTCAGCTTTTAGATTCATGCCGCCTTTTAGTTTTAGATCCATCGCTGCCTCTGCCGAAAGTCCCATACCGCCCTTCATTTTAAAATCTGTACCGCTCTTGAGGTCAACCACAGTGCCGGCTTCTCCTTTCATCTCCGTGCCTGCTTTCATTTTCATAGCCGTACCAGCTTCGATGGAAAATTCTTGTCCAGCTTTCATACTTATATTTTTTCCGGCCTCTATTTTTATATCTCCGTCTACTTTTATGGTTAGATTTCCGGAGATTGTCATACTACAATCGCCTTTGATATCGTATTTAAGATCGCCCTTTGACAATACTATGGTTCTATTTCCTTCCTTCAGTGTGATGTCTTCTTTTCCCTTGGTAAGCGTAAGAGATCTATTTCCTTCGCTCAACAAAATTTCTTGATTCCCTTTGGTAAGCGTAACCTTATGATTCCCTTCTTTTACTTCCATCAGGCAGTCGCCCTTGGTAAGGGTGAGCGAATGATTGGCCGGATCGTCGCCTTTGGCTTGCAGCGTGATGGTTCTCGGTCCTTTGAATAGATCCAATGTATCTCCGCCTTTTTCTTCGATTTCCGTTTTTCTGGAATAGAATATGCTTATGTACACGTCCTTTTTGGCACGCACGAAAATTTCTTCTTTATCTGCTTCATCGTTTATGCGGATTTCGTTAAATCCCTCGTCCTTTTTAAAGGTATCTGTTTTTAGACCCATTTTCATTGAATCTTCTTTGTCAGAGTATGGCGGCATGTAGTGATCGTTGTAGACGCAGCCGACCACTAGTGGTCTATCCGGATCTCCCTCCAGAAATGATACGACGACCTCCTGCCCAACGCGGGGGATAAAGACCGAACCCCAGGAGCTACCGGCCAGTGTTTGGGCTACGCGTACCCAGCAGGAGCTTTCTTCGTTATCTTTATCTTTGCCGATTTGATCCCAATGGAAATGAACCTTTATGGCCGCGTGTTCGTTTCTAAAAATTTCTTCTCCGGAGGCGCAAACAACTATTGCTGTTTGGTTGCCATGGATACGCGGTTTTGGAGTTTTTCGCAGCGGCCGAAATTCCACACCCTTGGGAAAAGCTTGAAAATTATTGTAGTACGCGTAGCCATTTGCAGCGTTCATGTCATAAAAATGTTCCACCGAATAAACGACATATTCTTTATTGAAGAGCGTGCAGTGATGATCTTTTAGTTCAAACGAAAAACCTGGAGTCATGCCAGGCAGCGTCGACGAGGCCTTAAATAGACAATGGTTGAATTCAAACAGCTCCACCCTCAGCTTTGCAAGGTCGTCGCCCTCGTTGGCCTTTCCAAAATTGCCAGGATATTCATAGAACATGCCTCCTTTCCACTTAGAGTCCAGTTTACTAAACAGTTTTGTCTGGGAAATGGTATAATTGTAGTCTGCCGTCGAGTAGGCCCCAGTATTAATCGCCGTTACCATGCGTGTATTAAACACTTTTCCGAGAGAAAAAACGCCATGCATGCCCTTTAGAAATTCGGCCGTCGGTTCTCCAGAGATTTTTTCCGGCGAAGCGGAGCTGTCTGATAGTACCAGCGTATGTTTCCCGCTTTCGTGCTTAAAAAGATAGAAAATGCCTTCGTCTTCCATTAGGCGAGACGCGAAATTGAAACTACTTTCTCCGTATTGGATGCAATATTCTCTCTCGACTTTGCCTCGGGATTTGGTTTTATCATCCAAATCGCTAACGCCGCCGTCTTTGAGTACCTGCGTTATTATGTCAATACCAGTTTTCTTTTGAAACATCAGATGGTTTCTGTCGAGAGACAGCGTCCATAACTTTGGCCGAACCACAGCCATGTATTCCGTCACGTAGATATCGTTTTCGTTCTCGGTGGCTCCCTGCGAAAATTCGGTTACTATTCCGGAGATGTGTCGTTCCTGTTTATCTGATTTAAACGATATAGTGAAATCGGAGCCAAGCGCTTTTTCCAAGTCCAGTGCGGAATCCTTACATATGAATACCACATTGTACTCAAATAGTTCGGACAGCGCCTCAAATCCGCGCAATGATTTTAGCACCAAGTCGTTTCCGAAAGCGGTGGTTAGCTTCGTCAGCAGATTGTCCTGTTTCGTTAGTATGGAATAGCTCACGGGGCCGTTACTCCGACGATATTATTTTTTCAGGAACGCTTCGATTCCTTTTTGCTTAAAACTGGTGGAAAACATGGACCTAAACATTTGTCGCTCGGATTTTATTCCGCTAGATAACCCGACGTTCTGAGCCATCCGCACAGCTTCCTTTATCATTCGAGTACTCATGACGGATTTGGCAGAGATTTTCTCGGCCAGCTCCAGGGTTTTATCCAGTAATTGATCGTTGTCCGTTAATAGTGAGACTATGCCAAGATTTGCTGCTTCCATGGCCGAAATAAACCGACCGGTCATTAGAATTTCCGAAGCGATTTTTGGACCCACAATACCGGTTAGCATCTGAGTACCGCCCATTCCAGGCATTATACCGAGATTTACCTCTGGGAATCCGAAGGTCGCAGATGTGGACGCTACCACAATATCGCACATAAGAGCCAA
>JAITRK010000051.1 GCA_031288435.1 Holosporaceae bacterium | reverse complement strand
CTATTTAGGGATTTTATAACAATTGGAATCTCAGATTATCTCGTGAAGCCCATAACCTCTGCTTTGTTAAAAAAAACGATAGAGGAAATCAATAATCCTCGTAAAACTGGCGTATACGAAAAAACTGGGAAACTAATCCAATTTATAGCTTCAGTTGGAGGGGCTGGCTCAACCACGGCAGCGACCAACATTGCCTGGATATTGGCGAACAGACATTTCAAACGTACTGCCGTACTGGATCTAGATTTTTTGTTCGGCTGCGCGAATTTGATGCTGGATATCAAAGCAGAAAATTCCTACCTGGATACTTTGGAATCACCGGAAAAAGTAGATGATTATTTCGTTGAAACCATTTTAAAAAAACACGGCAAGAGATTGTATTACATTGGAGGATTAGCCGATTTGGTTCGCGGAGTTTTGGCAGATCTCGAATCATTTAGCGTATTAATCGACGCTATAAAAAAACAGTTCAACTATATAATGGTCGATTCTCCACGGGACGTCGGTGGAGTCACTCACGTGGCCATGAAAAAGGCTAATATCTTCGTAATAATGGCTGAAATGAGCGTAGCTTCCGCGCAAAACACCGCTCGATTGTTGGAATTTTTTAATACTGACCAACCTGGCAAAAGAATCATAATAGTGGCTAACAAAGTTGGATTATCCAGCGGCGGAGCCATAGCTAGAGAGTCGTTCGAAAAAGTTATAGACAGGAAAATGGACTATATGATGCCTCTGGATGAAAGAGTAGCGCTTGCGGCAGCGAACATAGGTCAGCCATTGGTTCTTTCAGATAGCCCGCTAACAGAAACATTGGAAAGCATAGCCGACGATATCATCGGGAAAAAAGACACAGTTGCTCTAATGGCAGCAATATTGGAGAAAGAAAGGACTTTGTTTGAAAAAATGAAGGAAAAAATCTTCGATCTATTTAGAAGTAAGCGATAAATAATGGTGTAAACAATGGTTACAGCAGCAGATTCTGAACAACAAAAAGAAATCACTGAAGAATCTCCGTTATTGACGGTGTTCAGGAAAGAAGCGCATGAAACTATGTTGAACCGCATTAACTTGGCTTCTGCATTCAAATTGAGTCCTCAGGAACTGCGTGTTGAAATAGAAAACTTCGTATTTGACTTTGCACAGGAGCGAAGATCTCAAATCACCAAACGAGAGCAAATCGTCATAGCTCGAGAATTGGTGGATGATATGATAGGGCTGGGGCCGCTGGAGTCTCTTCTGGAAGACGATGGCATATCGGATATAGTGGTGAACGGACCAACCCAAATATATATGGAAAAAAAGGGTATAATGCAGTTGGCGGCGGCAAGGTTCAGAGACGATTCGCACCTCTTGCAAATAGCGCAAAGAATTGCTCACAGAGTCGGTAGACGCGTTGACACGTCTAGTCCTCTGTGCGACGCAAGATTACCGGATGGGAGCCGCGTTAATATAGTGGTACCGCCAATTGCGCTGGACGGCGTGTCCATCTCCATTCGTAAATTTTCCAAAAAAGCAATAAATCTCCATGGATTAGCAGCTAACGGTAGTTTAACCGAGGAAATGGTACGAGTCCTGCAGATAGCCTCAACCTGCGGTCTAAATATTATAGTATCAGGAGGCACAGGCTCAGGAAAAACGACATTGCTGAACGCATTGTCTCAGCTTATAGACCCACGAGAAAGAATAGTAACCTGCGAAGACGCCGCCGAGCTAAAACTGCAGCAACCTCATGTGGTTAGATTGGAAAGCAGACCGCCAAACATTGAAGGAAAAGGTGAAATAACGATTCGAGATTTAGTCAAGAACGCGCTGCGTATGAGACCAGATCGCATAGTAATTGGAGAGGTGCGCGGTGTGGAATGTATAGATATGTTGCAGGCTATGAATACAGGTCACGATGGTTCCATGTCGACCGTCCATGCTAACAAGGCTCGCGAAGCATTTATTCGTTTGGAAAACATGGTGGCCATGTCTGGCTTCGACCTACCAAGCGAAATTGTGAGAGCTCAGATTGCTGGCGCCGTCAATTTGATCGTTCAAACGGAACGATTGCACGACGGATCGAGAAAAATTACAGAGATAGTGGAGGTCACAGGACTAACTGAGAGAGGAGAAATAGGATTTCATCACCTTTTTAAATTTGTTCCACTGGGCGAAGATTCCGAACACAGGGTTTTTGGAAGATTTGACGCCGGAACGGACAAACCAGCATTTTTGGAAAAAGCCATAATCTTTGGCCTGGATAAAGAATTACTTGAGGTCATGAAAAAAGCAAAAGGTACTACTGTAGGAGGAGACGATGACTATTATTTCTGATATGCCAATCCTTTTTTTGATTGCATTTGCCTGTATTTTTATCTTGTCTAAAATGATGAAAAGAACAGAAGAAGAAGATAGTTACAGTCAAAAACTAACTAAAAAAATAGATATGCTTTCAAGACAGCAGGACATGCTGCTGGAATCTGCAACGGAGCGAGTATCTACATTTATTAAATTAGAACATGAAGATTTTGGAGCCACTGAGCTAAGCACAGACAACATAAGCGACCGCATCAAACTGATAATGAAAAAAGCTGGTATAACTAGCATAACAATGAACACTTTTGTCATAATTTGTAGTGGCGGTGGAGTAGGTCTTACGACATTGTTGATATATTTCGATTTTATTAATCCCTTTCTTGGTGTTTTTCTTGGTATGCCAATCGGAGCCTACTTAATATATAGCCTTTTGGCACTACAAGCTGCGCAAAAGAAAATGGCATTTTTACAGCAATTTCCAGACGCCATCGACATGATGATACGCGGAGTAAAGGCTGGTTTAACCATTGCACGCGTCATAAAATTGGTCAGTTTGGAAGCGAAAGATCCGATAGCTAGCGAATACCAAACAATCAGCCAAAAATTAGACCTTGGCATAAAGCCTGAAGAAGTATTGGTGGAAGCAGCAGATAAAATAAATGTGGAAGAATTCAGATTTTTAGTAGTCGCGTTGGTTCTTCAAATAGAAAATGGCGGCGCTTTAACGGAAATTTTATATAACCTATCTGGTTTAGTGAGAAAAAGGTTGGAATTGGGATTAAAGCTGAAAGCCTTATCCGCAGAAGCTAGGATGTCCGCCATAGTTATAAGCGCCCTGCCATTTGCATTTGCAGGTATTATGGCCGTAGCAAATCCAAGCCACCTGGAAGCGTTTCTTAAACCAGGGAATGGGCAGACGCTGTTGAAAATAGGAATAGTTTTGTTTTTCACCGGAGCGTTTCTAATGCTAAAGGCAACCAGAATAAAGGTATGATAATATGTTCGAAAACTACTCAGACATAATCTGTTATTTTGTATCTGTTTTCGTGCTGCTATTAGCTATTCCATATTCAAAACAATTATTTTTCAGAGTACTAAGTGATTACATAGTTTCCGCCAATGTAAAGAAAGCCTCCTTTAATAAAGGAAAACTTGGTGAAGTAGAAGATAACGAGAGTATAGGATTAAGCCAAAAAGGGCCAATGTTCAGCAATAAATTTTTCAATCGCATAGCTCAGCTGAATAACGGGCGGTTGGCTATTGATATGCGCGAACTGTTACAGAAGGCCGGAATGAGGCAGGACGACGCTCTGGAAATGCTTATGCGGCAGAAAGTTGCCGCTTCTCTGATTTGTATGGTCATAATACTTATCCTTCTTATAGTCTACGACCCATCGATACCTATTTTGGTAAATGTGTTGGGTTCTTTTGTTATTGGCGTTTTATGTGGTCATAAATTGACAGACATAGGTCTAGAATCAGAAGCTAATAAAAGAAAAGAAGCCATAGATAATGGCGTGCCAGATCTCATAGACTTGCTGGTTATTTGTACTGAATCAGGGTTAGATTTGAATAGGTCGGTTCGTCGTATTGCGAGAGAAATGCGAACTTCAAACTTCATTCTGGCAGACGAACTCAGTTTAACTTCAATTGAGTTGGAAATGATCCCGGATCAAAAGGTAGTTTTTCAAAATTTGGGTAACAGGACTGATAGTACTCAAATAAAAACACTGGCAAAAACCCTTAGTCAATCCATCGAGTACGGCGCTTCATTGACCGTTACTCTAAGAGATCTCGCCGTCGAGTCTCGTCAAAAAAGGATGCTGGATGCAGAAGCAAAAGCTGCTCAGGCTCCAGCACTTTTAACATTACCTATGATGTTTTTCACTCTTCCGTGCCTGTTCATTGTTATGTTAGGTCCTGTCATAGTAGATATGATTGAGCAATTTTCAGATACTCCGTGAGAATGCTGATGCAGATTCATGCATCGACGGAGCGGTTTTACTTACGTAGAGCTTTCTGTTACAGTGTCATAGTGTTGATGGAGCAACGTAGTTGTGACTTCTGAAATATTAGAGTCCGCGTCTATTTATACAGACGGAGCCTGCAGCAGTAATCCTGGTCCAGGAGGATGGGCTGCGCTTATTCTACGTGGAGAGAATGAAGACGAACTCTGCGGATCCGAAGATAACACAACGAACAATCGTATGGAAATGATGGCGGCTATCCGCGCGCTTGAGTTTCTCGAAACACCGAGCGTTGTTGATTTATACACAGACAGCACATACTTGAAGGAAGGAATTTCCACCTGGATTTTTGGCTGGCAGAAAAACGACTGGAAGAATTCCCAAAAGCAACCAGTAAAAAATAAGGATCTTTGGCTTCGTCTCTTGGCAGCTTCTGCACCTCACCGCATATGCTGGCATTGGGTAAAGGGACATTCCGGAAACGCGCTCAATTGTCGCGTCGACTCGCTGGCCAAGAAATCAATTATAAGAAGCTGAAGATTTATATTGTTTTTTAAATTTGGAGAACGAAATTGCACTATGTAAAAAAACGAGTTGGAATAATAGGCGTTAGCGGCCGCATGGGTTCCCTGTTGACAAAGCTGCTGGAAGAATCTGAGCTTTTCAGCCTTGGCGTCGGCGTGCATAGTTCAAGCTCGCAGGCCGATTGGGAAAACGTCGCGCGCAACAGTGATATTTTGGTGGATTTTTCACGACCTGCTGCAACAATAAAGGCAGTAGAAATTGCAGCAAATGGCAGAATGCCCATCGTTATCGGTACCACCGGCCTTTCCGATAAAGATCTGGAAAAAATTAAACTCCGTGCCGAATGTGTGCCAATCATGCGTTCTTCAAATTTTAGTTTCGTAACGTCGTTGATGGGAATATTGCTATCGCAGTGCTCAAAAATTCTTGCAGAATTTGATTTTAGCATAGTGGATATTCATCATCGTGGGAAACTTGACGCTCCATCTGGAACGGCGTTGTTTCTGCAGGAACAGGCGGGGCGAGAGGCGCAAATCTCCTCGATCAGGTCCGGAAATATTTGCGGAATTCATTCCTGTGATTTTTGTGGCAATGACGAAATGTTCAAGCTATCCCACACAGTGTTTAATCGCAGCGTATTCGCCAAAGGAGCTTTGGAATGCGCCGCCTGGCTACTGAATCAATAACCGTCTTTATACAG
>JAITRK010000015.1 GCA_031288435.1 Holosporaceae bacterium | reverse complement strand
AAACCCACCGCCAAGCGCATAGCCGGAAACCGCGGCTATTACGGGAATTTTCACGTTAAAGACGCTTTCCCAGCGATGGTCTATAAAATCATCCAGATAGGCCTTTTCATAGGAAAGCGCATGGATTTCCGACACGTCGACCCCGGCGGCGAAGGCCTTTTGGTCTCCGGTGATTACTAGCACATTAAATTTTTTTTCTATTCCGCTGAGCGCTTCATGAATTTCTGCCATTAAATCAGTTGATAGAGCGTTCAATTTTGCTGGATTATTTAGTGTCAGGATTGCTATGGAATCTCTGGGTAGCAGTTCAATTAGCTTGTTCATTATATCTGCTCTTTTCTCTTATGCGAGATTCCACATTTTTCATTTTTTCCCTAATATCATTCTCGGACAGTGGAATATTTGCTGCTTTAAAATCTGCATGTATTCGATCTATTAATCGCCTATCGCTTGGGCTCATGAGATACGAAAAAATTATGTGTTTCACATAGCGATCTATTTCATTGCCATTGTAGCCAAGTCGGCCGGCTGCCCACTTCGCTATGATCTTATTTCGGTTAGCAGTCCTGAAGAAGTTATCCTGCAACAACTCCATTAACCTGGACTCATATGAGGACTCACCAAAAGAAAACATTGACACGGCGCCGCCTCAAACGACAAACATTACTCGAACCAATAGAGAATAGCACAAATTTTATTTAAAACAAGAAGCGCTAACATTTTGTAGCGGCAGGTTTGTTCGCCATTCTGCGAAGGACTGTTGGCGAGGCGGAGACGAAAATGAACGTTTGTGGTTTGCAACAATCCTCTGGGAAATGATACAATGGTAATTGCTTTTTTGGCTGTAGTGGAGGTGGATTATATGAAAACAATTGGTTCTATAGTATTGCTACCGTTGCTATTGTCGCTGGTTGCCTGTGATCCTGTTACCTGGATTGTTGGCGGCACTGCAGTCGTTGGGACGACCGTCGTGCGCAATCGCGAAGGAATAAGCGGATCCATTTCCGACAACGAACTGCATCTGAAGATTATGCAACGGCTGTTTAGCGTCAATAAAGAATTTGTTAGTAAAGTTGAGCTGAGCATTAAGCACGGCATGGTTGTAGTAATAGGATACATGGAAGACGATAAGCAGTGCGAAGAGGTCATGAGTACGGTCCGTAGCGTAGATGGTTACAGGGAGGTTTTCGACGAAACCAGCGTGCAAGAGCCACCTGGTCCAAAGGATTTTGCCATTGACTCCAGCATAACGTCCAGAATTAAATCCGCGCTGGCGTTTGACGGTAATGTGTTGTCGCTGAACTACGATGTAACCACCTGCAAAGGAATCGTGTACCTGTGCGGCACCGCCAGTTCGAAATTTGAGCGAGACGTTGTTGTAAATCATGCAAGATCCACGTCCGGCGTGGAAAAAGTGGTTGTTTATATCAGAATAGACAAGGGTAATGAGCAAGAAAAATCCATGCCTACGACCAAAAAGGTACAAAAAGAAGCCACAAAATCAACGTCTTCTACAGGTTCACCTGTTTCTCCAGCTTTACCTCATCGCTAGTTGCAAAAATAGGACAGTAACGTGCAGGCCAACGTAAAAACAGTTTCTTTCCTCGGCATATCCACCATAGGCATAGATGTTCAGATTCAGGTACTTAATGGACTGCCAACGTTTACAGTCGTTGGCCTTCCTGATAAGACGGTGGCAGAATCTCGTGAAAGAATTCGCGCCTGTCTCTACTCGTTGGGAATTTCGTTGCCCTCGCAGCGAATTACGGTTAACCTGGCTCCGGCCGACGTACAAAAGGAGGGAAGTCACTACGACCTGCCCATAGCACTGGCTCTGCTGGCGGCAATGGACGTAATAGCGCAGGAGGACGTCGCCAATGTGGCAGCTGTTGGAGAATTGTCTCTTAACGGCAACGTATGCCGAGTGCCTGGAATTTTGCCGGCAGCCATCTGGTCCAAGGCCAACGATAAAATTTTCATATGTCCGGAGGAATGCGCCCGGGAAGCAGCCTGGTCCGGCGACGGCGCGATATTGGCTCCCAGGACGTTGCTATCTCTAATAAATCACTTCAAAGGGGAGCAAATCCTGCCGAAAGTATCAATAAAGGATATGGCGACGAACCATCGCCAGACCTACGGATGCATGAGCGATATAAAAGGGCAGACGATGGCGAAACGTGCGCTGGAATTAGCTGCTGCCGGAGGGCATAACATGCTAATGCTTGGGCCGCCTGGAGTTGGTAAATCTTTGCTTGCCTCGCGCCTGCCAGGTATATTACCTCCGTTTTCATCCGAAGAGGCTCTGGAGGTTACTATGATCCACAGCATAGCTGGACAAATATCCGAAACCGGACTGATCGTCGAACGACCGTACCGCGCGCCGCATCATTCTGCGTCGCTGGCGTCGTTGGTTGGAGGAGGAATGCACGCAAAACCAGGAGAAATTTCTCTGGCTCATCGAGGCGTGTTGTTTCTGGACGAGCTGCCGGAATTTTCCAGAGCGACGTTGGAAGCACTGAGGCAACCGCTTGAAACTGGAAAAGTTACCGTTTCCCGTGCCAACAATCACGCGACCTATCCGGCTCGCATACAGCTGGTAGCCGCCATGAATCCGTGTCGCTGCGGCTATCTTGGAGTGGACGGAAAAGAATGCAGTCAGGCCCCTAAATGCGGAAAGGATTATATGCGGAGAATTTCCGGCCCGCTGCTGGATCGCATAGATATTTTTATGGACGTGCCGGACGTGAAGATGTCCGATTTTTCTCAACCGAAAGACAGCATAGAGCCATCGACTGTTATTAGAAAACGCGTCATGGCGGCTCGAGAGATTCAGGAAACCAGATACAAGGATCTGCCCATAAAAACAAATGCCGAAGCAGATGGGCAGGAGCTGGAAAATCAATTAAAAGCAGAAGCCAAAGAAGTGCTCTACCAGTGCGTGGACAAAACGAAAATTTCCGCGCGCGGCTACTATCGGGTGCTAAAACTTTCGCGAACACTGGCGGACATGGAAAACGAGGAGTCCATCGACGCTCGATATGTCTACGAAGCCATGGGCTACAGACGTGTGGAGTTGTAGCGTAACCATGTCATGTATATATCAACGCCGCGCTGCCGCCATTAATTTCCCCAATTCCGTAATGTGTCGCACAAAATCGGTTTTCGATTCCGAATAGGCAGTTCGATCGAACCTAAATCTATCGCCGGCTGCAATTTTTAATTGTTCGTATTTGTGGGCCGCTTCCGGATGTTCCAGAAGATAATCCCGAAATAAAAGCTCGTCGCAATCGTTCTCATATCTAAGATGCACATGAAACACGCGCCGCTCAATTCCGCTTGGCGCATATCCTTTTAACAAAACCGCATTGCTATCGTTGCATTTTACGCACACATAGCCGACGCTTTTCATAATTTCCGCAATGGTCGGCATGGATACGCCGGAGTTTATTTCCAGCAGAATATCTATTATAGGTTTAGCTACAAGCCCTGGTATCGATGTACTGCCGCAGTGATTTATTCGCGCCATCAAATCTTTCCCAAGGACATTCGTCAGTAATTTTTTTTCGTTTTGGTATAGTTCAGCCCAACTCTCCTGATATTTGCAGAGAATTACTGGAAATGTTTTCCACAACTCTCTGTCCGACATGCCAAATAATGTTTTTGTCATGATTCTATCCATCATTCGCGAACGCTTTTTCAACAGCTACCGATTGGCATTATAACAGGAACACAACCATTGGCAAAACTATTAAAAAAGTAATATTAGTTCGTAGGATATGGAAATTTTTTAAAATCCAAAAATATTTTGCATAACAATTGTGGTATTTTCTGTTGTATTTTCAGATTATTCTGCTAATAATGGCAATGGTCTGGATGAAATAGCCGCTGTCTAGATTGGTGTTTTGTTTTGTTCGGTGCATTTTCATGAGAATCTGGTATAAAGCGGATCTGTTCAGCTCTTTTCTGGTGCTATTCGGAATAGTGTGTCTGATATTTTCGAATTCTCCTACTCTTACGATAGGAAGTTTTCTGTTGGCATCGGTGATTCTAATGCACTGCGTGTACGCGGCTAGGTTTGATTGCGTAAAATATAGAGATGTACTCTGTCACTATCAGGCTGTTTTGTCTTCGTCCTACGACGGCTGGATCGCCTGGAACGGCGCCAACGAATATATTGGGTCTTCTAAAAAGCTGAAATATCTACTGGGAATAAAGCACTCGTCGCCCATTTATTTTACAGAAATTCTTTCGGCATTTCCCACAGAAGACGTGGAACAACTTTCGCAATTGTACGGGAAGCTGAAGAAGACCGGCGAGGCGTTCACACTGACCGTATGTTTACAGGAAAGTGTTCTGGAAATCTATGGATCCAAGATGGTTATCAACGGCCTAGAGACATTTTCTCTGTGGTGCCGCGACGCTACGGAATCTAAACTAAAAACGCAGGCGCTTGAAAAAGCCGCAACCGACGCCAAAAACACCGCTGCCAGTCTACGAGAGATATTGGACATTATTCCGCTGCCGGTGTGGAGAAGAAACAATAGACTGAACATAGTCTACTGCAATAAATTCTACGCCGATGCTCTTGATAGTTCGCAGGAAAGAATTTTGCTAAATAATGTCCCGCTAATTTCCGGAGTATTATTTGGGCAGGGGCATTCGCTTGCAGAAAACGCGAAAAAATGCAACAAAATGCAGGTTATTTCGCAGTTCGCGGTGGTAAAAGGGGTACGCAAGAAGCTATCCATCCACGAAGTTCCTGCATTCCAAGGTAATTTTGTTGGATTTGCGTTGGACGTCACCTCCGAAGAAAATTTGGCGTCCAGTTTGGATCGCGTCGTGACTGCTAACTACGAAGTGTTGGAGAATTTGTCAACGGCCATAGCAATATTTAGCGAGAATACGCGGCTTGTGTTTTTCAACAGCGCATATCAAAAGCTTATGAAGTTGGAAGCAGGATGGCTCCACTCTAAACCCACCTATGCCGAGGTACTTGACGAGCGCCGCAATAATCGCCAGTTGCCGGAGCATGCCGATTTCCAGGCGTTTAAAAAATCCCAGCTGGCGTTGTTTACGTCGGTGACTGCTCCGTCGCAGGAATTGATGCATTTACCCAATGGCAATACGTTGCGCTCAGTCATCGCGCCATATCCGCTGGGCGGACTGTTGTTTATGTTTGAAGACGTCACCGATTCGCTGGCGCTACAGCGGAAAAATAATACGCTTTTGGCGGTTCAGAAGGAAACTCTTGATCATCTACAGGAAGGAATCGTGGTCTATGGCAGCGACAATCGCCTGAAAGTAATCAACAACGCCAGTTTAAAAATATGGAATATAGGCGATCGGCAAACGTCAGACCTGAAGGGCATGCACCTGTCCGAGATGCTGGATGGCATGCGAGATTCCATCGATTACGGGGATGACTGGAAATCGTTCCTGGAAACTTCCATAAGCAGTTTCACGGATCGCATTGCAAAAACCGGAAAAATCACCAAAAAAGACGGCTCCGTCATTTTATTCTCCTACATCCCGCTGCCTGATGGCGCGCACATGCTAAGTTACTCGGATATAACTGATACCTATATGGTGGAAACGGCCATTCGAGAAAAGGATCAGGCGCTAAAGGCTGCGCAGAATCTTCGACAGGAATTTATTCGCGGCATATCCACGGAGCTGCGGGAACCGCTGAACGCGCTAATAGGCTTTGCGGAACTACTGATTCTTCAATATTATGGAGTTCTGAATGAAAAACAAATGGAATATTGCAGATATATCCTGAGCTCTTCTAATCAACTTCATCAGCTGATTAATAATTTACTAGAAATGGTTTCCATCGACGTTGAATCCGCAAAATTGGATATTTCCACTTTTTCCATTGGCGAAGCCATAGAAGAGGTAATGGCCAACGTCGAAAAAAGAGCCCACGAAAAAAATATAACAATCGCCACTCATTTGGATGAACTCCGGGAGCCAATTAGCGGAGACCGGAAGCGTCTGAAACAGGCCATATTTAATGTGCTGATAAACGCCATTCAATCAACGCCGATAAATGGGGAAATCGATGTGCGAGGGGCCATCGATGGAGATAACCTTAAAATTATTATCAGAAACGATGGTGCGGGCGCATCTGCATCTGGCACGAATCGCAAAAGAACGCCGCTTCTGAAATCGCCGCTGAAGCGTGCGGAACCTAATACAGTGAGCATGCCGCTGGTACGATCGCTCATGGAATTACACGGCGGCACGCTCGGCGTTACTGTTGATATGAACAGAAATAGCTGCGTTATATGTTCGTTGCCGCGCCGCCATGCCGCAAATCCTACGCCTGCTGCCAAGGACGGTGACGAACCGGAGACATTGGCAGAAGAATCTTTGGCAGAATCTGAAGAGCTGCTAGCTGCATCTGCCGCGCAGTAAATGGATGATAGCCTCGTTAATATTCTTTAATATACTTTATGGAAGTTTCTTTGACGCCGCTAAATTGCGAGTTTCCACTAAATAATTATTTGCTTTTTAAACATATAATATAGTAGGATGCATCTAGTGGGATACGTCTATGAAGTGTGTGTATTACTAGTTTTGATGGTATGTTGGATTGATCGGTTTTTCTAAAAAGGCAAGAATAGCGTGTGCTGGGCTTCTTTTTGCGATTGGGTATTGGCCGGTTTTTAATTATTTTGTGGCAACTAGCTACAGCGCTGCGGGGCTGGACGTTGCCGTGAAAAAAAATCAGAAGGCGGTTGTTTGTTGTTGTGACGAGTTTCTGCTGCATAACGTCGAAGAGGCTACCTCGTTGGCAGCAAGCTATGGAAAATTGACGACTCTACCGTTGCCTGGAGATAACTTGCAAAGCACCGCATATGATCTAACTGCTATTTCTCCGTTGCCGCTGTTTGCCGCTACCAACTCGACCGAAGATAAAAATAATAATGGACAAACGGCGCCGAAACAAAATACGACTACAGTTTACTTTGTAAAAACGATCCAGAATGGAGAATTTGTGGGAGCAAAAGTTGCTGCAGGAAAGATAAAGTCGAACTTCTATGTGGATGCAAGAAATGCCGGAGTTCCGGCCGATGTGGTCGACGCCGTTGTCAAAAATTTATCCTCGAAGGTAGATTTTCGACGCTCTCTGCGATCAGGAGATTCCTTTGAGATCATGTACAACCAGAAGAATAAGCTACTCTATTCGAAGATAACGACAAAACGCAGAGAATTTTCTGTATATGGGTATTCTTCCGGCAAGGGATTTGCCTACTTTTTTGCTAACGGCGAAAAGGTTGTTCAAAGTCCAAAGGCAAGTGGCGGCGCGTTCTTTGGGCCACCGCTTCTTGGAAAACTGAGTGTATC
>JAITRK010000109.1 GCA_031288435.1 Holosporaceae bacterium | reverse complement strand
TGGAAAGAAATATTCATATGGTGCGTCTGCGCATTCGGCGTTTTGTTCGCTCTACCTAACATTTTGCCGTCGTCGCTGGTTACTCGGTTTCCGGAATGGCTGCCGAAGCAAAAAGTATCGCTTGGACTAGATCTCAGCGGTGGCGCGCATCTGCTGCTGGAAGTTGATCTGGAAAGCGTTAGAAACGACTATCTCAACCAAATGTTGGACCTGGCCAGAACAGCGTTGCGGAAGGAAAATGTCCCCTATGCGGCGAACTTCCCCAAGGCTATTAGTAAAGATCAGACCTGTGTTGAGTTCGATCTAAAGGATGACTCTGCAGTTGGGAAGGCGAAAATGGCTCTGGCGTCCATAGATCCAGATTTCAAGGTTGAAATTGTCGGTGCTCATGTGAAAATGACTCCGGAACCAGACGCGATTAACCGTAAAAGAATGGATGCTGTCGAGCGTTCCATGGAAATTGTTCGCAAAAGAGTGGATGAAACCGGCACGCGGGAAATAAATATTCAAAAGCAGGGCGATGACCGCATTCTGCTTCAAATCCCAGGATTGCAAGACTCTAGCAGCGTAAAGGAAATACTTGGTCGCACAGCCAAAATGACCTTCCGATTGGTGGACGAAACCGCTCCGGAAATAATGGATCGCAAGAGTGCTGTAGCGCCGGTTGGCTGTGTGTATCTGCGCTCCATGGATAGCGGAAAGTATGTGGCCGTGAAAAAACAGTCGTTTATCGGCGGAGAAACTCTGCTGGACGCCCGCATAGGGCAGGACGATTACAGCCGTCCGATGGTTAGTCTCAGTTTTAACAAAATTGGCGCCAAGAAATTTGGGGAAATTACCAGCGAGAACGTAGGCAAGAGGTTCGCCATTGTTCTGGACGACAAGGTAATAAGCACTCCAGTAATAAAAGAACCTATTATGGGCGGACACGGCAGCATTAGCAGCGATCATTTCTCCGTAGAAAGCGCCAACGAACTGGCGCTGTTGCTTCGTGCCGGCGCTCTTCCGGCTCCACTAAACGTAATAGAAGAAAAAACTGTTGGTCCGGATCTTGGCGCTGATTCCATTCGTTCCGGAGTACTGGCCACGCTGGTATCAGGATTGCTTGTGCTAGTGTTTATGTATCTATGGTACTCGTCATTTGGCATCATTGCAAATGTGGCTGTGTTGGTGAATTTGATACTGTTGATAGCTGGACTTTCCTGTCTCGGTGCCGCTCTTACATTGCCTGGAATAGCCGGCATAGCTCTAACGGTTGGCATGGCCGTGGATGCAAACGTGCTCATAAACGAAAGAATAAAGGAAAGCCTGCGGCGAGGAGCCAAATGGGTGAAGGCGGTGGAGGATGGCTACAATTTGGCCATGACGTCCATCATAGATTCCAATCTCAACACCATAATTGGCATGTCTTGTCTATATCAGTTCGGAACAGGGCCGGTAAAGGGGTTCGCCATAACAACGATTCTAGGAACTGTGATATCGTTTTTCACATCTACTACCCTAACAAGGTATATAATATCAAAGCTAATGAAATTTAGGCAGCAACTCTCGATTCCAATGTAAGTGTAAGAAAGGACCAAAGCAGTGAAACTCTATAAATTAATACCTCACGATACTAAGATAGATTTTGTGGCCAAAAGACATTTTGTTTTTGCTTTCTCGATCCTAATTACGCTCGTAAGTCTCCTTGGTTTTGCCTTTCGAGGTATGAATTTTGGAGTGGATTTCCGCGGAGGGTTTATTCTTGAGGTTAGAACGCCTCAGGCGGCAAACGTCGGCGCGCTGCGGGAAAAACTTAGTAGCCTAGACATAGGAGAAATATTCCTACAGGAATTTGGCTCCGATCGCGACATACTTATAAGAATGCCGAGTTCGTCTGACGACCAATCGGCGCAGACAGCTTCGCTGGAAAAAGTAAAGAAGGTCCTCGGAAACAGCGTTGAATATCGAAAAATCGAAAGAATAGGACCAAAAGTAGGAAAAGAATTGGTGCACGACGCCATATTATCGGTTGTGATTTCTCTGATCGCCATTTTGATGTACGTCTGGATCAGATTCGAGTGGCAGTTCGCTATTTGCGGCGTTGTTGCTTTGGCGCATGACTGCGCTGTGCTTATGGGGTTGTACGCGTTGGCTCACTATTTTGAATTCAATGTAAACGCAATAGTGGCTCTGCTTATGACTGCCTGCTATTCCATACACGATACGGTTGTTGTGTTCGATCGAATTCGTGAAAATATATTCGCCTATAGAAATATATCCATCGTTGATTTGTTGAATAAATCCATCAACGAGACGTTATCCAGGACTGTGCTTACTTCTTTGACTACCATATTATCGCTGTTAGCGTTGTGTTTTTTTGGCGGAAAAGTTATATTCGACTTCTGTTTTCCTATTTTGTTTGGCCTTATGTTTGGTACATTTTCATCAATTTGCCTGGCAGCTCCGCTGTTGCTGTTCGCAGGCATAAGAATAGATGGTAAGGATCTGGAAATTGGATTGGATAGCAACAAATGAAGCCTGTTATCGCCATAGATGGTCACGTATGCAGTGGCAAAGGTACAATGGCGCGACTGCTGGCGCAGCATTTCAACCTTGCGCATTTGGACAGCGGAATTTTCTATCGAATGTTTGCCTGCCTGAGGCTGGCCATAGACAGCGATTTTTTTAGTGCCGGTTGCAACAAAAAAAATTTGGAGAAAATTGAAAATATCTCTAATTGCCTAAGTTTTATTGGTCGAGATCAGGAAAATAGTGAGACTGATAGATCGTCCGGCGATAATTTTCTCATTGAACTGCTAAATGAGACGTCCGTGCACGACCTGCTGAAGGCCAAGAAAAATATACCAGACGAAGTTTTGCGCAGCGACGTCATTGGAGCAGAAGCGTCGGTGGTTGGCAAGATGCCGGAGGTCAGAAATATCCTGACAAAATTTATTCGAGAGTTTGTCGCTTCAGTTGGGGACGAATATAATGGATCAGTGGTGGACGGCAGAGATATAGGCACCGTGGTATTTCCCGAGGCAAAATGCAAAATTTTCATGACAGCCGATCCGATGATTCGAGCGCAGCGCCGACTTAATGATCTAGGTCATGGCGCCACTCTGGAAGAGGTCTACAGTAACTTGATAACTAGAGACGAAAGAGATTTTTCTCGGGATGTCGCTCCACTGACATTCGACGAAAATTACATATTTATCGATACGACCAAGGAGACGGTCGAAGAATCTTTCAAGAGATTAGAGGGCGTAGTAAAAGACTCTCTGTGTTTAATTTATCCTTGATCAGCCGTTAATTTTATTTTTACTTATATTATTATATAATCGATAGTTTATGTAGGAGAGTAGTGCATTGGGAAAATCTGCCGCAGATATTTTTAATAACGCAAATGAATCCCGCCGAAGGAATGTGGTTTTATTTTTGCTATTTATGAACGTTGTGACCTCAGCGGCCGTTAGTATATACATTCCTTGCCTACGGCATATGGCTGTTGATCTTGGCACAACCAACGCCATGATGCAAATGACCATTGTTGTCCATCTTGTTGGCGAATTTATTGGAAGATTTTTCTGTGGTCCTCTCATGGATTTTTACGAAGAAAAGCGCATAGTGCCTCCTGCGCTGCTGCTGTCTGGCATTGGCCACGCGGGCTGTTTCCTGGCAGATTCAATTGATATGTTCATGCTGATGAGGTTTTTGCAAGCATTTGGAGCCAGTGTCGTGTACATCGCCTCTGTCGGCATCATAAACATGGAATACGGTCGCGATGCGAAAAAAAACAGCGTCATAGGAATATTGGAGTTGTACCAGCCCATAGCCTGGATTTTATCGCCTCTCGTCGGCTGCCTTCTTGGTGAAATTAGTAGCTGGAGGTTATCTTTTCTTGTGCTCATGTTGTCGCAGATTTTTGGCGTGGCTTTTTTCCGCGCCTACCATGAAAGAGAGGTTAGACTGCGGCCGAAGCTTTCGGTAGCCAAATTCATATGCGACTACGGCTCTATTCTTAAAAATTCCTATTTTGTTACCTACGCGCTAATTCCTGGTTTATTCACCGGAGGCTATATGATATTTGCCTCCAATTCCCCGTTTATATGTTCCTATATTTTCGGGAATAATTCGGCGGATATCGCTCTTTTTCAAGCAATTCCACTGATATTCTATGTGCTTGCCACCTTCGCCTACCGGGCCATTGTAAATAATTTTGACATGAGAGCAGCCAAAAGAATCGGCATAGGAGTGTATATTATCTTTGGCGTCTACATGTTTTTCATGGCGCTATCGCATCACCAGTGGGTTGCCGGACATTTGCTGGCGTTGATGTGCGTTCAATGCATCGGTAGCGCATTTTTGGTACCGATATCGGTGCTGAAAGCGCTGCAATCATCTGAGCACGCATCATCTACCGGCGCCTCGACGGTGGTGGTGTTCAGGAACATTATCATGTCTCTATGCATATCTTTGGGAGCAAAGATGAGCGAGAGCATCACAATGATCATGGGCGCCGTCTTTATGACTGTCGGTACAGTCCTGGTGCTCATGATAACAAGAAGAATCATGAAAAGACGCTACGTGCGGAAAAAACTATCCACCTAATATGCGCTAGCGCAGCTTCTTGGCTCCGCTACCGAAACGAATTCGGTGAGATGAGGTGTTATTCCAAAATACCTCAAGCTTCTTCAACGTATTTATTAGATTAGCTATATCGTCAAGCTTATCTAACTTAAGCGAAAGCACATGCTTATCCAGCACAGCGTCTAGTTTCTTGCGAAATGCAATTCCTTTTTGCGATAACTTTATAACGCAGGATCTTTTATCGTGCTTGGACACCGAATGGTCAATGTATCCATTGGATATCATTTTTTGCAAATTATATGACACATTAGATCCAAGATAACAACCACGCGCCGTTAGTTCGCCTATGGAAATTTGCTCGTTCCCAAGATTATATAAAACCAACGCCTGGACGTTGTTTATATCAGCAATTTTGAGACTTTCAAGTTCATACTTTATGACTTCTAGAAATAATCGATGTAATCTTTCGATCAACGATATGGCTTCCAAATAATTTTCTTTCATATCAATCTCCTCTTACACGACATGATACATGACGTATGTAAAAAAATAATTAATCCGTAAAAATAACAGGCAAACAACCGCCATAACCCATCGATCCTGATTTTTCAGAATCAAAAAAGCCAATCTCTAATTATAGTATATACATATAAAATTTTCAATATAGTTAATACGGCTACTTACCGTCCGAGCAGGGCCATTTAATTCTTGTATAATACTTTCATCATTTTTAGAAAGCTTTTTCACAACTTCTGGTATGTGATAGGACATAATCTCCGCCACATCCAATCAGCGGACTCGACTGCATGCGATTCAATGGCTCGTTCCTTTGATTTTTTCGCTCAAAATAGCTCTTCCTGTTACTTTGCTAACTTTTTTCCATATATGTGCCGGATGGTAGTTTTTTTTTATATATTTAATAATTTTTTAACCCCTAATTGCTATAATAACAATTGTTTTAAGCATAAATGGAGAACGTTGATGAAAAATAAGATTTTATGTTTGTCGCTGCTATTATTGTCGACAATAACCTGCATCGACGATATTTTTGCCGCTGTTAAAATAAAAAAAATGCTATCGTTTAAGCAGCTTCCTATCTCGAACAACAGATTCACACCGATGTCGCCGAAAACGTACGACGCCATGGTGAAGAAGTTGTATGCTTTAGCGGGTTACTCCAATAACTGGGAAACTAAGGAAGATGTAACCATAAGGAACAGAATTGTGATGCTATCTGCGCTGTATGAATGCGTGAAATTTTTAGGTTTAAAAAAATATTATTATGACGGCGGCGGCAGCGTTTTTTCTATGGATTATTCCTGGCCGAACATACGTCGCATAGCCGAAAGGCTGATAGAGGAGCCAGCAAAAGCTATTCTGCCAAAAACATTCCAGAGTTTAGAATACGAAAAAACTGTCGCTTTGAAAAAAATAGAGGAAAATAGGGCGGCGTTAATAGAACTATTGAAAAAAATTAAAGAGATAGAAGTGGGAATCAACGATGGCAACCGTCAAGTAGTGGACATCAGCGACGAGCAAATCGATTATTTTATTACTAATTTATGTTTTGGAAAAAATGCGGTCTTCTCCGTTGAGTTAACTGAGGACGAAAACGAGCCACGACTTTTGTGCGAGCGTTTAAAGGTGATGTTGAAAAATTATTCTGGATTTCAGCGTATTTGCTCTATCCTGACTATGAGATTGATTAATACCATAATGGCAAGAGGAGGCAAGAAAGAAGCTAGTATAAAAAAAGCAAAACATGATGAAGGGAATGCATATTCCTTCGACTCCGACACTTTGTTCCTAACGGCGGATGCCATTAACGGAAGCTATTGCGAAAATTGTTATGGTACTGATACTAACAAAGATTCTTCGGACACAGTTTATCATGAAATGACTCATTTTTTCCATAACATGGTTAACGGCCGATTATCAGACAACTCTCAAGAAATTTCTAGTGGGCAAGCCCTTACGCCCTTGATTATGTATAATATTTGCAACAGCAATTTGTCTTTGGTAGATTTATTTTTTCCGGCTTTGACGACTAGTAAAATGAAGCCCATAGTTGACAAAATCGAGAACGAGTTAAAGGAGAAAGCTGACAGTTTAAAATTAAAAGAAAACGCCATTTATCAAATATATATTGCAGTTGTAAATAATGGATTCGGTAATTTGC
>JAITRK010000056.1 GCA_031288435.1 Holosporaceae bacterium | reverse complement strand
AGACGATCGCGAAAATGTTTTTGATCCTCATCACTCAATAGCGTAGTATTAAAAGCAGCGTCTTCTCCAGCACATAAATCGATAAATTCATTGATTTGATCCACCGTAAACGCTACCCTGCTACGTTTTTTCGATTTAATTTTTACTTCGTCAATTTTTTCTAATAAAATTTTTAATGCATCTTGATTCTTCCTTATTTCTCTTAAGACAGTTTTGAGATACTTTTCTTTGTCAATATCACTTATACCAATATATTTTACATAATATTTTGTCCTATGAAATATTTCATTCAGAATATCTTTCGCTCTTCTGTTGACCAGCTCATGGGCTATGCGACGTATATTCGGCCAGGAATAATCTATGGAAAAAACACCGTCGCTAGAGGGATGTTTTTCTACTCCAAGAAACTTCGCACACTCATACAGCGTAGCTTGCGCCAGAAAGTTGCATTTCGTGGTAAAATCTTTGATAAAATCTCTTTTTACTTCATCCCTAGAAAATAAATTATCCGCCACTTTCATCTTGATGCTTTGGTCGTTCCTCATTAACTCATTCAGCTTTTTTATCAGAGCGCTGTAATTCCTCAGTGACAACGTACGGGATTCGCCACTTAGAAAAGGTAAATTCTTAACTGACGACATTCTTTTTATTTCAACGGATGTTTTTTTAACGGCAAAAATATCGCCTGTATATGTTATCGTTGACAACAGTAGCGCCAGCAAGCATAAAATTTTGTTCCCCATCATGTCCCTCAATGTCCCAAAAATAATTATCATTATAGCAATTGAAGATTAAAAATTGGTTAATTTTACGTAGTTAAGTTGGATATGATTAACGTCCTCGCCTTTAGGCTAGAAGCATCCATAAAGCATGTATCATTGCCCTGTAGGAAATGTTGTTAACGTAACCACAATAGATGAAGAAGTTAAAAACACAAAATGAAAGTAGAATTTATCAAAGCCGATCTCGAAGGACACGGTTTCAAGATGGTTAAGGATGCAATTACTACCATTAAAAGCCATCTGCCTGTTTTATCAAAAAGAACTTAAGGTAAGTTAGATTGAAGCGTGTTCAGCTATACAATGGTATTTTTGTTAGGTTGTGTCTACGTATTATCTGTTTGATTGCGATTAGCCGATGTATTATGATCTGGCGTGGTTTTACTTAAAAATAGGCTAGATGGAGTTTTTGTGCTAAATTTTGGACTGCAAAAATTTTCTGGCGCAGAGACGCTGCCGCTAATCGAGGGAGGGAAAGGCATTGCCGTGTCCACCGGGCACACCTGCGGAGCCTGGGCAGCCGCCGGTGGCGTTGGCACGTTCTCCGCCGTAAATGCCGATTCCTACGACGAAAACGGTGACGTAATTCCCCAGATATATCATCTAAAATCAAGGGCCGATCGCCATAGAAAGCTAGTGGAGTATGCCATATCCGGAGCCGTTAGCCAGGCAAAAATTGCACGAGAAATTTCCGGTGGCCGAGGGCGTATACACATGAATGTGCTATGGGAAATGGGAAGCTGTGAGGAAATTCTGCAGAGTGTCTTTCAAGAGGCCAGAGATTGCATCCACGGCGTAGTGTGCGGAGCCGGAATGCCATATAATCTTGCGGAAATAGCCTCCAATTCTGGCGTTTACTATTATCCAATCGTATCGTCGGCAAGAGCGTTTTCGGCGCTATTTCGCAGGTCATTTAAAAAATTTCAGGATTTTCTTGGCGGGGTTGTCTACGAAGATCCATGGCTTGCCGGCGGACACAATGGTCTTTCCAATGCCGAAAATCCAGAAAAGCCGACTAATCCGTATTTGCGTGTGGTTGAGCTGCGAAGAACCATGAACAGTTTCAATCTGCAAAATATGCCAATCATAATTGCCGGTGGCGTATGGTGGCTGTCCGAATGGGAGGACTATATAGACAACAGCGAAGTTGGTCCTGTGGCGTTTCAATTTGGTACTCGGTCAATACTAACCACCGAATCTCCGGTGGCACAAACATGGCATAAAAAATTGATGACGCTGCGTCGTGGAGACGTCAAACTTACACGCCTGAGTCCCACTGGGTTCTATTCTTCCGCCATAAATACGAAAATGCTGGACGAACTTCTGGAGCGACAGAAACGGCAGGTGAAGATAGTAGAAAAATCGTCGCTAAGCGTTAATGTATTTTCTTCCACGGTTTATCTGGATGAATCTCAGCGAGAAAACGTAGCCTCCTGGATCAGCGACGGATACTCAACAGCAATGCGAACTCCAGACGATACCGTTGTATTTGTCGCTCCGGAGCAGAGCGAAGCCATTCGGAAAGATATGTCAGAATGCTGCGGCTGCTTAAGCATGTGTCGATTCAGCGGTTGGTGTCAGCATAGTAGCGCCAGCAGCAAGATTCCGGATCCGCGGACGTTCTGCATCCAAAAAACATTGCAGCAAGCTGCCCACGGCGGTGATTTGGACGACAATCTCGTGTTCGCGGGGCACCTGGCCTATAGATTCGCCTCCGACCCATTTTACAGCGACGGTTTTATCCCGTCGACAGAGCAGCTAATAAATAGAATTCTAGTCGGGTATTAATCAGGCAATGGAAAAATCAATAGAAAATACAGTGGTGGATATAATCAAGAACGTTGATCCGGGCCGAGAAGACTTGCTAGAGAAAACGCCTGCACGCGTTGCGCGTTCCTGCGCCGAACTTTTATCCGGCTATGAGAAAGACGTGAATAAAATAGCCAGTACCTTCTATGAATCTTCCATGGATGAAACAATTATCCTGAAAAACATTTTGTTTGAATCTATTTGCGAGCATCACATGCTGCCAATGATTGGAACTGCTGCCATAGGATATATTCCAAACGGAAAAATCATAGGAGCCAGTAAGCTGGCGTCTATTGTGGATTGTTTCGCACATCGGTTGCAGCTCCAGGAGCGCCTCACCATGGAGGTGGCCTGCGCCGTTGAAGCCCTTCTGCAGCCAAAGGGCGTAGCCGTTCACCTGCGCGCCGAGCACTTTTGCATTTTGCATCGCGGAGTGAAAAAAAGTGGCGCTCTTTTTGTTACAAAATATTTTATTGGCGAATTTAAGCACAACCATAATCTAAGAGCCGAGTTCCTGGCGGAAATAAAGTGATAAAGTTAATAGCTCTGGTAGATGAAAATTTTGGGATATCCAAAAATGAAGAAATCCCGTGGAGTTTCAGGGAAGACCGTATTTTCTTTTACCAAAAAACGAATTTTTCCACCGTTGTTATGGGAAGAAAGACCTTCGATTCCATTGGCGGAAAACCATTGAAAAACAGGATAAATTGCGTATTATCTAGAAACGTTGAACACCTCGGCAATTCGGTCGAAGTTTTCTCGTCGCCGGCAAAATTAGTTGGCGTACACAAAGATTTCTGGGTTATCGGCGGAGCGGAAATTTTCAATTATTTTCTCCGGAACAAACTGGTTGACTACGCTCTTATTACGAAAATACACAGAGATTGCTGCGCGGATAAATTCGTCGATGCATCGCTGCTGGAACAGATGGAAGTGAGCACGCTGAAGCGCGCCGATTTATATACAATTTACCAGTATACACAAAAATCAGCGTCTACAAAGTATTCTGCAAGCTCTCCAATTGCGGCTTGCGGACTATAATTCTTTTGACGCGCCGTGGATCGGCGTCGGCTATTTCGAATTCAACCCTGGACGGATGCACAAATGTCTCTCCGCGCGTAGGCATTCTACCGGCCAGCAGCATGGTGAGCCCGCCAAGCGTTTCCACGTCAGGTTCTTCGCCTTCTGTGACAAACGGCTTTATGAGATCGACGCCGAGCATTTCCTCGCATTCGGTCACCAACATTTTCGCATCCGCAAGAAACGAACCATCCTGTCGGGCGATGAACTGCGGGAATATATCGCGGCTCTGCTGTATTTCACCAACTATCTCCGAAACAACGTCCTGAAGCGTTACCAGACCATCAACGCCACCGAATTCGTCCACAACAAGCGCCATATGATTTACCGATGATTTTATTTCCACCAGCAGCTCCAGTAATTGTATACTTGGGACCACATAGATCACGTCTTTCAGCAGCGGCGTTAGGCTAAAGGAATCCGGATTTTTAATATATGGAATAAAATCCATGGCCTGGACTATGCCAACTATATCGTCCAGCGTGTTGTTATATATGGGAATTTGAGAAAAATGGCTCCTGGAAAATATATCGATGAATTCGTCCAACGTCGTGTCTATTTTCGCGGCCACAATGTCCGCTCGCGGCACCATTACGTCCGCCGCCGTTAGATCCTTCAGTCCCAAAACGTTTGACACAAGAGCAAGTTCGCCGCTGGCGTCGGATTCATCGTTCTGAGCCTGCGACTGCTCCGACTCAATAAGATCCTCCAGCCTGTCTATCAGAGGAACTTCTGACTCCTTCTTAAAAAAATCACCGAGGTACTTTTTTAACTTAAATCCCATCATCGGCTCCCATTTTAACATTTATAAATATGGATTTGCAACATTTAGATTAGCTAGAATCTTGATCTCCAATCGCTCCATCTGTTCTGCCTGCGATGGTGTGGAATGATCATAGCCAAGCAAATGCAGCACGCTATGAACCACCAAGTGCCTCAGATGATTTTCGAATGCCTTTTCCTGTTCTATCGATTCCCGTTCAATGCTTTCATAGGCCATTGCTACGCTTCCAAGTATGCATGCATTGCAGCAGCAGTCGTTATTGCAGCAGCAGTCGTTATTATCGTATTCGTCCGCCGGAATATCAGCCAGCGAATCAGCCGGAAACGAAAGAACATTGGTGGGCTTATCTATTCCGCGATATGTTTTATTGAGCATGCGCAATTCTTCATCGTCTGTGAATAAAAAACATATTTCCACGTTATAGTGATTCAGTTTCAATTCTGCAAACACCGCAGCTGCGCATTCATCGGTCAGAGATTTTACGTCCACACTACTCCAGCGATCATACTCTACGGAAACATCTAGATTCATTGTTCCACAACACCTATTAAACTATGGGGCAATAGTCCGGTAATTTTCACCCGCGCCATATCTCCCACAGTCAGGAAGCTATCACATATGGCCACCGCCTGTGAATATTCGCTGCGGCCTGCCCATTGATTTTTATGTCTGCCGCGTTTTACGACGAGTACCTCCAGATATTTCCCCAGGCAACTTTCGTTGAATTTATTCTGATGTCGATTCAGCGTTTCCTGCAGAATCGCAAGCCTTTCGGATTTTATTTTCTCTAAAATTTGTTCCGGCATTTTTTCGGCCGCTGTTCCGGGACGCGGACTATATTTGAAGGAATAGGCCTGCGAAAATCTGACTTTTTCTACTAATTCCAGCGTGTTAAGAAAATCATTCTCGGTTTCGCCAGGAAACCCAACTATAAAATCAGAGGAAAACGCCATATCCGGTCGGCGAGACTTTAGAAGGTCAATACATTTGAGATAGTCGCTCCGTGAATATTTTCTGTTCATGCGCTTCAAAACGTCGTCAGAGCCGGATTGCACCGGCAAATGCAGAGACGGCGCGAGAATGTTTATCTCGCCGTGCGCCACCGCAATGCTTTCATCCACGTCTTTGGGATGCGAAGTGGAGTAGCGCAGGCGTTTTAGTCCGTCCAGATCGGCCATCGCGTACAGAAGACGAGATAGATTCCAGGTTTTTCCATCCAGTCCTGTGCCGCGGTAGGAATTTACGTTCTGGCCTAGCAGCACTATTTCCTTCGTTCCAGTGGACAGCAGCTGCCTAGCTTCCGCCAGGATATCGTTCGCGTCCCTCGAGAATTCGCGCCCACGCGCGTGTGGCACAACGCAGTAGGAACAGAAATTATCGCATCCCTCCTGAATGCTTAGAAACGCCGATACGCCGCGTTCCAGCGCATTGTCGTTGCCGTCGCTAACACCTGCCGCAAATTTATCCTGCGTCTCTAGATTAGTTAAAGTGCTTGTCGGGGAACGACGCTGCAGAACATCGTCTAGACATTGGGCTACACGATGTATTTCCCGTGGACCAATGATTATATCCACGTATGGAGCCTTTTCTCTCAGGCGTTCCGATTGCAATTGAGCAACGCATCCGGTTACCACTACTACAAAATCAACATTTGCCGACTGCGCCTGCGATTTTAGCAGACGAGCCCTTCCCAAATCCGAAAATAGCTTATCGTCGGCTTTTTCTCGAATGCTACAGGTATTGAAAATTACGATGTTGGCCTCGGTTATTTCGTCCGTTCGAACGTATTTCTCGTTCGTCAGGGCATCCGAGATTCGCAACGAATCGTAGGAATTCATCTGGCAGCCATAATTTTTTATAAAAAAACGCAACATTCCTCATTATGCCATATCAAATTGCATTTTTACACATATATTCCGCCAGAATTGTTCAATCTAAACATTCGGAAAATAAAAATAATTGTAGAATTGTTCTAAAATACCACGCTGCTCTGCAGCGAGGGATCAGTTATTTATACTCGATTCACTCTAATCTCTTGGACCAATTATAGGTGGGCAGGACAAAAATACATGCAAACAGGTTCTAAACTATTTATTAAGGTTTGTTTGGTATTCTTTTTTAGAAGAACTTGTTTTAAATATTTAGGTAATATCATTAAAACTAGTTCTGGTGTTTTATGCTTGAAGGTAAGTAATTGATAACTTACCGAGCGATAGATTAAGAGATGGACGCCCCTTCAAGAGTGAAGTGCAACGGAG
>JAITRK010000037.1 GCA_031288435.1 Holosporaceae bacterium | reverse complement strand
CAGATGTATTTTGTCGTAGTTCAGCACATTTTTTCCAAGGTGATCGATGACGACAACGCTGTTATAAATTTTCGAAGTGGCGCGATCTTCGCGAATGGCTCCGGCAACTAAATAAACGCCATTTTCTAAAAATTCACGGCAAGTATTGTGAAACCATTCAAGCTGTTCGTGATATAGATAGGGAAAACTAGCCTCTGGCCAAACTATAAAATCCAAATCGGAATTATCGTAACTATACTTTAAATGTTTCTGCAGATTTTTGTGCGATAGCCGTGGATTATTTTTTTCAGTCTGGGATAAATTGCATTGAATTATGCGAGCGCGGTGATTGCTTGGCGAAGCTTCTGTCCCGTTTGTTCTGAAAACGCCGAATAATATCAGAAAAACGCCAAGGCCAACGGCAGTAGCCATTGCCGCAACGGCGCCTGGGCGGTCATTTTTTTTATAAAACACATAGGATGCTCCACAAAGACACGAAATTATCATCGTTGCCAGACTCAGGCCATATACTCCATAGATGCTGATGGTTTGTAAAAATATTTCGTATTGTCCAAATATGTATGCTGGCAATAGCCACGGGAATCCGAAGGCAAAATGACCATACAAATACACAGCCATACAGCACAACGATGGCCACAACAGGATATTTTCCAGTATTCCACCGGATATTTTTTTTGCGAGCCACCAGGCTACTAGCAGCTGCACCGAAAGATACGCAGGAACGAAAAATAGCGCCATCGGAATTAGCCAGCCGTGTATTTTTATATTAATTGTAAGTGGATAGGCCAACCAATACAGCCCGACTATGTGCATAAATAGAAAAAACATGAACACATCCAAAGGCCGACAGCGCTCGTCTTGATGAGTCTGCACGAAGAGCCAGGCGATGGCCAATATAAAAGCCGGAAATAAATTCAGTGGAGCGAATCCAGATGCCGCAAGCGCTCCTGCAAACGCATAGCGCATTTTGCGGCCGATCGAAGTATTAATCGAGAAAATCCATATACATTTTCGAAGGAATTGGACCTTTGGATCCCTTATATTTTCCGTCATATTTTTTAATTTCTCCCAGCGGAGCCCAAAAGGTAACTTGCCCTATTTGCATTCCTGCGTATATGGTCACTGGTTGAACTGCATTTAATTGAAGCGTTAGCTGGCTCACAGAACCTATGTCTATGAGATCGGCAGTTATGTTGATGAACAGCCCCAACCTCCCAATTGAAGACCTTCCCCTTATGATTGGGGAAAAATAATCGCTGCCGATTATCTCCCTGGTACAGGCTAGATACACGATACCACTGGCCAGCGTTATACCTTCGTCGGGAATGACTATTTCTCGCACAGGATTATTTTTTTTTACGTCCAGCACGTGGTCATTATATACCATTAGTCTATTGCCCAGCGTAAAATTATAGGAATTTGGATTCAACTGCGATTGATCGAATGGATCTATCACGATTTTCCCGATTTCCAGGTTTTTTAGAATTTCGCTTCCGGTAAGAATCATTGATCAAACTCTCGATAAATTTCGCTGGATTTTGCCTCAGAAAAATCGCCATATTTACCGTTATATTGCATAATATTATTTCCCTTCGTTTTCCAAAAAGACACCTGACCAACACGCATTAGCGGGTATATTCGTAGCGGCTGCACTGCTTTGAGTTCCAGCGTCCATTTATGTTTCGCACCAAGATTTCCAAGATCGGCTGTAATTTGCAGAAACAATCCAAGCTGCCCAAGCGACGGTTTTCCGCTGAGCAACGGCACAAAAAAATCGCTGCCGATCTCCTCAAATGTGTTAGCCAGATAGGTTTTATGTGGAGACAGTACATGACCGTCGTCTGTAAAATTTATTTCTCTGTAGGTTGTTTGTTTCTTTGGATCAATTGGCAAATCAGACAATTCCAGTAGCTTATAATCAATTCTGTAATCATAACTGACAGAATTCAGTAAATCTTCGTCAAATGGACTAATATGAATAGAGCCATCGTCAACTTTCTTCTGAATCTCATAAGAAGTGAGAATCACTATATTTCTCCAATAACCACTGGAAAGGATAGGTATACGATATATACTTTTATTGTATTGTCAACATATTATAACAGAATTAGATCCAGGATTCTGCTCCATCGATGGATGAGGTGGACGATGATTCGCTGTCTTTTTCTTCCTTCATTCGTTCATTTTTCACTTCTATAAATTCATTGGAAACAACTTTTGCAGTTCTCGGAATCCGCATTGTGAATTTTGAACCTATTCCCTCGGTGCTTTCGACTAGTATTGTTCCGCCGAAAAATTCCGTATACCTTTTTGTGAGAGATAACCCAAGGCCTGCGCTTTTGTTATCGCCATCCTGAACCCCAGCAAAAATTTTGCCAATTTTATCAGCAGGAACACCTATGCCTGTATCTATTACCGAGAACTCTATGAACTCTATTTCTTCCTTTACAATCGGAGCTGCTCGCAGTGTTATGCGACCGAATTCAGTGAATTTAGCCGCGTTGCTGAGTAAATTTAGTAGACATTGACGAAGCTTTGTGGAGTCCGTATACATAATGCCAATGTCCTTTGGATACTCTAAAAACAACGAATTGTCATTATCTGCTATGAGCGGCATTGTAACGCCTTCCACGTCCTTTATCATGTCGATGATATCTATATTCTCGAAATACATTTGGGTTTTGCCTTCTTCTATTTTTGATAGATCGAGAATTTCATCAATTAACGACAGCAAGTGTTTTGCCGACCCTATGATTTTTCTTAGATCGTCCGCAGAGACTGTATCTTTTCGATCCAATGCTTCTTCTTTCAAAATTTCGCTATAGCCTATAATGGCGTTTATTGGAGTTTTTAGCTCGTTGCTCATGTTTGTAAGGAATTTACTTTTTGCGGCATTGGCTTCATCGGCAGCAGCTTTGGCAAGATCCAGCTTTTTATTGGACTCCTCCAATTCTATCGCTTTCATCTCTATGTCGGCTGTCCTCTCCTTAATTTGTTTTTCCAGAAATTCGGCGTTGTTGCCCAGTTTTCTCTCAATTTCCTTACGCCGGTTAATATCTAGGATAGCCAAAACCAGGCATTTCTGCTCTTCTATTTCTATCGCACTGGCCGAGCATATGGACCACAAACTGGCTCCGCCCAAACTCTGAATAAGCACCTCGTAATTTAGGACGCTTATGTTGGAGGACACAGCGTTGGATACATAATTTCTATCACCTTCGGAAATGAAAATATCCCACATATTTATTTTGTCTATGTCTTCCTTGGTTACGCGGATCAGAGTCATGGCGGATAGGTTAATTTGCTTTATTTTCCCGTCGGATACGCGAAAGATAACGATAGCCAATGGAGTTGAATCGGCAATTGTTGTGGCTATCTCCAGCTTATCCCGTGTTGAGCTGTAAAATCTCGATAGAATAGTACATAGAATTAGCCAGCAGGCAATAAGAAGTATTACCACAAAATAGACTTCTTCCATCACGTTGGCGGTGACTGTCTCTGTCGCTGTATCGTCGGTGGCGATGGCGACATAAAGATCT
>JAITRK010000003.1 GCA_031288435.1 Holosporaceae bacterium | reverse complement strand
CGGCAGTCTTCCCTGTAGTTCTGGCAATAAATCGGATGGCTTGGACAGATGAAAAGCACCGGACGCAATAAACAGTATATGATCGGTTTTTACTGAGCCGTACTTTGTACTGACGGAGCACCCTTCTATCAATGGCAGGAGGTCTCGCTGGACTCCTTCGCGACTAACGTCGGCTCCAGAAGTGTTTCGATTGCAAATTTTGTCTATTTCGTCGATGAATACTATGCCGCTCTGTTCCACAGCGAAAATTGCTTCGCGTGTGATTTGTTCGCGATCCAGAAGCTTTTCACTTTCGTCGTTGAGCATAAGCATTCTGGCTTCGCGAACCGTGACGGTGCGTTTTTTGGTTTTATTGACGCCAAATGCGTTACTCACGAGATCGGAGAGGTTTAGCATGCCTATTTGGGCTCCTGGAGCGCCAGGAATATCGAATGATTGGCCAAGCGAAGAATTATCCGTTACGCTTATTTCTATCTCCCTATCCTCTAGCTTGCCACTGTCCAACATTTTTTTGAATTTATCTCTGGTCTCCTGACTTGCAGCTTCGCCCACCAATATATCCAGGATTTTTTCTTCGGTTTTCTGTCGAGCCTGCTCCTGACAGGAGTGAATGTGTTTTTCTTTCATCTCGGAAATGGCGATTTCCAGTAGGTCGCGGATGATTTGCTCCACATCGCGCCCAACGTATCCGACCTCCGTATATTTGGTAGCTTCGACCTTCAGGAACGGAGCTCCGGCAAGACGAGCCAGACGACGTGCAATTTCCGTTTTCCCCACGCCGGTTGGCCCTATCATGAGAATATTTTTGGGCGATATTTCATTTTTTAGCGGATCTTTCACCTGCTGCCGTCGCCAGCGATTGCGAAGCGCAACTGCGACCGCTCTTTTTGCATTTTCGTGTCCGACGATGAATCTGTCCAGCTCTGTTACTATGGTGGATGGCGTTAGTGATATCATCATAATGTTAAACCTCCGTATCTAGTTGTTCCAAAATAATAGACGAATTGGTGTATATGCAAATTTCTGATGCAATTAGCATGGATCGCCGCACTATTTCCTCGGCGCTGAGATTTTCTCTTAGCAAAGCACGAGCTGCGGCCAGAGCATAATTTCCGCCGGATCCTATGCCGATAACTCCATCCTGCGGTTCAAGAACATCGCCGTTGCCGGTTACTATCAGGGAGAAATTTTTGTCTGCCACGGCGATAACTGCTTCCAGTTTTCGCAAGTATTTATCAGTTCTCCAATCTTTTGCCAACTCTACGCAGGCTCGTTGTAGCTGCCCAGGATATAAATCTATTTTCGAATCTAATCGTTCCATAAGTGTAACCGAATCCGCAGTTGTTCCAGCAAACCCCATCAGAGTGGTTTTAGAAGACGAGAACCTTACTTTGCGGACGTTGGCTTTCACTATAGTATCGCCCATGGTCACCTGTCCGTCTCCGGCGATAACGACGCTATTTCCTTTCCTGACGGAAAGAATCGTTGTTCCCTTCCAATTCATATTAATCAACCTCATGAAACATATCGAGGCGATTGTAGACAATCTTTATGAAATACTCAAAGAAATTATGCAGAGCATGACCACATCAATATTTTAGCCAATCAGATAATTTTCTGCCAAATTTTAAGAATTTTTTAACTCTTTTAGTATAATTATATTCAGGAAGGGGGAAATATACAAAAATGACAAATCAGCGCAGCCATTGGTGTGAATTACTAACCATATCTGTATTTGTGGTCGGTATTGAATCATCCATATTACGACCTTGTTTTTGCATGGAACACAAAGAGGTCGTAAATACATGGAGTAAGAATAATAGATGTATAGTACTGCTAAATGTAAATGACTTTGGCAGGCCCAATACTGAGCAGAAAAAAACTGAGCAGAAAAAACAGGAGGATGAGGAATACGCTCTTCGCCCGATAATATATGAGCTAGGGAAATTGAATTTTGTTAGAAATGGAACGAAATATGAACTTCTGCTGAATTTTGTTAATAATAACATGGCGCGTCTAACAAAAGCTCAGGATGCAAATAATAAACTATTCGATATGCCTGTGTCAGTAAGCATAAACTTGTTCGGTATGAGTCCCTCTATAATCTTTGATAGACACAACGCGCAACTACTCAGATTTAGGCGTGGCACGAAAGCCAAGCGACTTTTATACAACGAAACGTTGAACCTTGCCATAGGCTATTTGTATCAACGTATTCAAAATTGTATGAATGAAGTTAATCTAAATCATAATTTTCTATTTTCCCAAGAAGAAAAAGATGATTTAACTTCAGAACAATCATCGTCCATTGTACCAGTGCCCGCTCCAAATCCTGAGAAAAAAATCATACCAGCACCGAGTCCAAGAAAAATAGTAAAGAGGAAAATAGTCACTGTTAAAAGCAATGGAATTCCCAAAAATATGACGGGGCTCGAATGGTTTGGTAATCACTGCTATGCCAATGCCGCCTTCCAATTTTTATTTGCATGTCACACGATTCGTAATTTTATAAAAGATTACTCCGGAGAAAATGATTTTCTCTGGGCTGTGCAAGAATTATTCTGCGCCATGGCTGACAATGGCGGGAACATCATAAAATCTCCTGGCAGCGGCGGTAATATAGGGTTAAAAACTCTCTACTCTAACATAGGACGAGCCGCCAAAAATTCCTCCTTAGCCTATGGTTGCACAATTAGAGAACTGGGTAGCTCCTCAGATCAAAAGGATGCGTATGAGCTACTG
>JAITRK010000068.1 GCA_031288435.1 Holosporaceae bacterium | reverse complement strand
GTATGAGGAGGCGCTCCATCAGCAATGACGATTATGTGGATTGATTCCGAAGAATCGGTGAATGCTTTTTGGAAAAGGCTTCGTGAGGAACTGGCAGAGGTAGCTGAAGAGGATAGATTCATTGCCGTCGACACAGAGTTTATCCGCGAGAAATTGGAAACTCCGTTGCTATGCCTGGTACAATTGGCTACCAGCGCCGCTTCCTATATAATAGACGCACTGTCACTGGACATCTCATTTCTAAAAGAAATATTCGAAGACACGGCACTACTAAAGGTGTTTCACTCGCCGAGGCAGGATTTCGAAATGCTATGTGCCCGCGGAATAGAAACAAATAACTTCTACGATACGCAGCTGCACGAGAAACTACTTGGAGTGGACGAAAAAATAGGCTATCGCCATTTGGTAAAAAAATATCTCGATCGTGATTTGGATAAGGATTATTGCCAGAGCGATTGGCGAAAACGCCCTCTTAGCGAAAAACAGCTGCTTTATTCAGCAGAGGACGTCGTTTATCTGCGAGAAGTGTTCAAAAAGCAATGGCAGCTTCTGAAAAAGATGAATCGCCACGATTGGCTGCTACAGGAGCAGGAATATTATTGCTGCCCGCCAAAGGCACAACAGAGCGGCGATGGCAATAGTAGAAACTGCAATTCTGAAGTCTTCAATCAGCTATGCAACTGGCGCAGCGACCACTCTGCCAGTAATCGCCTAATTCCGAACTCGCTGCTGGAAGAAATATGCCGGAAAGGAACGTTTTTCGTGAGAAGCCTAAAAAATTCTCGCCGAACAACTCAGCCACAGCTGCAGAAATTCCTGGAATTCGCAGAGGAAATAACGAAGGACATTAACCTGCCCAGCCATATTCGTCGTAAAAGTGTTGCGACATATTTTTTGGTGGCAATTCTGGAAGCAAAATCAATGGAGCACCAGATAGCTCCGTCGCTTTTGGCTACCAGGGAAGATCTGGAAAACCTTGTTAACGGCAGCCGAAACGTTAGGTGCCTGCAAGGATGGAGACGGGAGATTTTTGGCAGCTATGCCGAGTCGTTCCTGCGCGGGAATTTGGCCATAACAATGCAGGATTCGCAGCTGGTGTTGAAATGAACGTTCTTGCCCTAAGCGCGTCTCTAAAAAGCTGCTCCGTCGCTATTAGCTACGACGGCCTCATCTGCGAAAAAGATTTCTTTGGCGATAGCTGCGGCAATTTGGCTAGCGTCGTCGATGGTCTGCTGCTGGAAAATTCCATTGAGCCGAAGAAAATTGACGGAATTATCGTAGCCTCAGGTCCAGGATCCTTTACGGGAATTCGCGTCGCCTGTAGTTTTGGCTGCGGCATGGCGTTTGCGCTGCAGATACCAATTCTGGGCGTGGATTATTTTGCTGTAATAGACGAAATATACTGCGAAAATGAAACGCATCGACGCGATCATGACAGGCTCATCCTGATAGAAACCGAAAAAAAACATCTGTATTTTAAGCATGGATTCCAGAACCCAAAAATCGGTAGCTATGAAGATATACTGGCATATATAGATGAAAACAAAATTGAAACCATCCTTGGAGATGCATGTATGTCCCATAAGAATATTGTTTTTATCAATGATTTTAGAAACGCCAAACATTTGCTTACTTTTTCTGGGAAAATATCGACGGAATCCGTTGCCGTTCCGCTGTATCTAAACGCTACTGCATCAGTTAACGAAAATTAAACTTTCTAAATTCTACGATGCTGCGAATTGATGATGGGGTTTCACTTTGGGTGACATAATTTTTTTTGCAGAATTTAATATCTTGATATTTATTCTCGTTGCTGCGGATTTTTGGTACACGAGCAAAAAATCTACGGCGTCGGCAGCGATGCTTCTCACATTCCTGTGGATATTTTTAGGATTATTATTTTCGATTCTGCTCTATGTTTTATATGGTCGCGATTCATTTTTTGAGTATTTAACGGCTTACTGCGTGGAGAAATCGCTCAGCGTCGATAATATTTTCGTGTTTCTGCTTATATTCCAGAAATTTAAAATAGAAAAAGAACACCAGAGGAAATTACTTTTTATCGGAATTTGTAGCGCGCTCGTTCTTCGGCTGCTAATGATATGCGCCGTTGGGCAGCTTATTGCGTCGTTTCACATTATGATACCTCTGTTCGGATTGCTTCTGCTGTTTGCAGGCTGTAAATCATTTTTTCAGGAATCCGTTGAAATGAGCGATTTGTCTCTGAAATGGCTGTGTAAATATTTAAAAATATATCCAGGAAACCACGGCGGAAAATTTGTTATCGTTGAAAACGGCAAAACTATGGTAACAGTTCTAACGGCTGCGATCGTCTGTCTCGAAACCTGCGACGTGGTCTTTGCCTTCGATTCGATTCCGGCGCTGTTTTCGGTAACGAACGATAAAATGATCATATACACTTCCAACGCTTTTGCTATAATCGGACTTAGGTCGCTCTATGTGGTCCTGGCGATTTTCGTAGATAGATTTCGTTATCTAAGGTATGGAATCGGTGTAGTGCTGTGTCTGGTGGGATTAAAAATGATATTTTCCGATTATCTATACTTTAGTCCTCCGCTGTATCTTGCCATAATATTCGCAATACTGTTAATAGCGATTGTATTTTCCATTGTTCGCGATTCCGCTGTCCAAAATTCCGGTGAAAGAAAATGATTTTTACTAATATAGAAAATTATTTCGCTAACAGGCGTTTGCCCTTTAATCACGCGGCAATGATTTGTGTTTTTCTTATATGTTTTATCTTTGCAATATTGCTGGATGGTAATTATTTTTCGATAGTGTTGATATTTATAACCGGCGTCATTTGCATCATGTTTTCCAGAGAAATTCGCCGCCTGCGAGAACAAAATCAATTGGTTGCTTTTCAAAAAGATATTATGGCCGGTGGGTTTGACGCGTCGGTGTTTGCTTTTTTCGTGTTTTCCTCCAATGATAAGTGCGTTTTTATAAATCGAATAGCTCAGAGCCTGTTCCCTGGCTTAAAAATAAAGACAATGTCCGATTTTATTCAGTGTTTTGGAAAATATCCAAAGGTCGTGGAAGCGATTCATACGTTGCAAACGTCGGCGAAAAACATGAAACAATCACACGTGGATGTGCCGCTGAGACTAAATAAGGAAAGTATTTCGCTCTGGAGAATTGCCGCGTCGCCATTGCCGGAGCAAAACGATTTCTACTGCTGGACCATAATAGATCTAACTCCGTCCACGACAAAGGTGGAGTCCATCGACACTGATAGCACGTTTCTACTAAATGTCATTAATAATTCCAGCGTGGGATATTTCTGCCTTGACAGCGACGATCGCATAATCTTTTGCAACAATACTTTTTCCTATTGGATAGGAATAAAAATAGAAGACATAGTGGGCAGCGAAATCATAAAGTACATCGTCAAAGAAAATAGCGAAGGAATAAGCGCCGGCGGGTTTAAGAAATCGAAAATAGACAGCAATGTTCCGTCAAAAATAATGCTTAGATCCGAGCTTAGCGATGGCATAGACGTGGTGGCGCGGCAAATCACGGCGGATAGCGCAAATGAAGTCAGAACCTACATCGTGCTAAAGGAAGCCCAGCGAAGTGGAGATATAATCCAAGCTCTTGGCAAGACAAAATTGTATTTCGAGCACATCTTCGAGGACGCGCCCATCGGTATATTGATCACAAACGGCGCGGAGGAGATTCATTCATCCAATGCTACGCTGCGGAATCTTTTGGGAGTGGAAAAGATAGAACATATTTCTTTTCTGGATTTCATTTCCGACGATCAAAAAGAGTTTGTACGTGAAAAGTTATACCAACTGATGACAGGCGTGTCTCAGTCACTGGCGCCGTTTGAAGTCCGGCTTAATCAACAGCAGCAAAAAGCCGTCATGGTATACGCCACGAAAATAGAGGAAAGCAAGCGCACTCGAGATAACGACGGGCTGGTGCTGTATTTCGTTGATATTACCGAAACAAAGGAACTGCAACACAGATTTTTCCAGTCTCAAAAAATGCAGGCCATGGGACAACTAGCTGGCGGAATAGCACACGATTTCAACAATCTTCTCACTGCCATGATCGGCTACTGCGATCTTTTGTTAGAGAAATATATGCCTTCGGATCAGGCCTTTAACGACATAATGCAGATCAAGCAAAACGCCAATAGGGCGTCCAATTTGGTAAAACAGCTGCTGGCGTTTTCTCGGCAGCAGACACTGCAGCCAAAAATTTTGAGCGTGACAGACATGATCGGCGATCTATGCGCGCTGCTCAAGAGGCTGCTTGGCGCAAGAATTGATCTAAAGGTAATTCATGGCCGAGACGTTGGCTTTGTGAAAGTCGATCAAATACAATTCGAGCAGGTTATAATAAACCTGGCTGTTAATGCTCGCGACGCCATGAAAGACGGCGGTATATTGACCATTCAGACATTTCAATACATAACTAGAGAACCTAAATTTCTCCGAGGCGACACCATGCCGTCCGGTAATTATGTCCTCATAGAAGTCGTTGATACCGGAGCTGGAATACCGGAAAAAGATATGGGCCGTATCTTCGATCCATTCTTTTCCACCAAGGAAAAAGGACACGGAACTGGACTTGGGCTTTCCACCGTCTACGGTATAGTCAACCAAACCGGCGGATTTATATCCATTGAAAGCAAGATTGGAGAAGGGACGAAGTTCAGTCTATATTTCCCTGTGAGTTTCCCAACCGGAGAAAGCGCGTCCAGCGACGATGAGGAGAAATTTAACGGAGCTAAAATAGTCGATCTTACCGGCGCAGGAACGATTCTGCTGGTGGAAGACGAAGACGCAGTACGAATGTTTAGTTCTCGAGCCCTTCGCGACAAGGGATACCGCGTCATAGAAGCGTCGAATGGCGAATCGGCTCTGGAATTTATCCAGAAGGAGGCCGATCACATAGATCTCATCATAACAGACGTTGTAATGCCAAAGATGGACGGCCCAACGCTCATGGAAAACATAAGAAAACACAATCCTTCGATGAAAGTGATATTTATTTCCGGATACACGGAGGATAATTTCCGCGAGTCACTGGCCAACGACAGCAAGGTTCATTTTCTCGCCAAGCCTTTCAATCTAAAGGAATTGGCGTTTAAGGTAAAAGAAGTTATCGGATAGCAAGAAACACTATTGACTTGCCACGCGTGAAGACAGTTGACTCATGTGTCCGATGGCAGAGAGTCCTAATAATCGCCATCGACTAAAACATTTACTTGTGTTAAACATTTTCAGGCCCTATCCTCCAATCCTAGCATGGGTTAGTAAAAGTTTACATATTAATAAGAAGAGTAGAGAATAGTGCAGAGAATAGCGAATAGATTGTTTCCACAAAGACTCGGCTACATTTTTGTCATAGCCGGTGTTTTTTTATATTCCTTTTCGGACGCCATAATGAAATATTTCATGCCAATTTATGGAGTAAATCAGATAACTTTTCTGCGCACCATATGCCGTTTCCTGCCGTTGCTGTGTTTTTCCATCGTTCGGAAAATAAATCCTCTCCGAACCGAAAGAGTGGCGGAAAATATCTTTCGATCAATTCTCGCTTCCATTGGAACCTACGCTTTCCTGTTGGCCTATAAACACGCCGCCATGGTCGACGTGGTGGTGATAGGCTATACGACGTCCATTTTTGTAATTCCAATGAGCGTATTATTGCTGAAAGAAAAATTCTACTGGCAGAATGCGGCCGCCGTTGCAATTGGATTTTCTGGCGTGCTACTGGCGTTTCGTCCAGGCTGCGAAATATTCCAGTATGGAGTTATGTTTGCAGTGGTGGGCGCGATAATCGCTGCTTTGAACCAAGTTATCATAAAAAGACTTGTCTCCACCGACAGCGAACTAACCATAATTTTCTATCACCACATATTACTTATTTTAATATCCGTTTCTCTTGGTGGAGGCGAATTTGTAACCATGCGCGCAGGTGATTTGGCCTACATAACGATGGGAGGAATAATCGGCGCAATCGCACAATACTGCATGGTGCATGCATTTAAATTGTCCACAAGCTCAAGTTTGGCATTTGCGGCCTATGTTATGTTGATTCCGGTAAGCTTGTTGGATTTCTTTGTGTATGACAAAATTCCGGATATGTACATAATTGGCGGCTTAGCGCTAATACTTATCGGAACAATCTGCTTTGTGACGGACAACTTTGGGAACAGAAAAGCATTATAGCTATAGCGCTCAAAAATTTTATTTTTAGCCAAACACTTTTTCACGATCATTCGGACAACGGGAATTGCATCCCACATAGCGTAATCACTTTCCTACCATAGCGCTTCTTTATGGAAAATATCTTTTCGCAAAAACTATAGTTAATCCATTTTAGAATATGGGTGTAATTTCCATTTTGCAGCGAGCACATTATATCGTCGTTGGTATGCATATCGATTTTTCCCCAGGTTTCCCGGGCAACATCCAGAGATCGCCTGATATCGTCAGTGTTTGTGCATACTACGCCCAGACAGTGTTTGAAGAAGCCTGTAAAAGACTCCTTATATTGCTCCTTCAGATTATCTTTCTGCATGCTTTCAAAAATTTTCAAACATACCAGGAAATGATCGTTCACTTTGCTGGATTTCGATTTCATTTGTCTAATAATTGAATTTTCTCTTATTCTATAATTGTAAAGCTTCTCGCTAAGAAAATAGGCTTTGCTCGCATGCATCATATATTTCCAATGGAAAAAATTGTCTTCGTAAAGCAATCCGTCAGGAAATCTTATGTCATATTTGTCGATAATATCCTTGCGATAAATTTTATTCCATGGGCAGGTCGGAGTATTTAGGATTACATCGCCATTGATCTCTATCGGTCCACGGAACTTTTGTCTGAAATATTTTTTCATTGGGTTATCATTTCCGCCAAAAATATTAACGTCAAAAATCACCATGTCCACATCGTCTTCGAATAATGGCAGCGAGCAGCTATATATATTAGGGAAAATCCAGTCGTCGCTGTCCATAAACGCAATGTATTTCCCACTGGCTGCGTTTAGCCCGACATTTCTCGCCACCCCAGGGCCTGCATTTTGCTGATTTATAACAGTAATTCTAGAGTAACTCCTGCTATACTCATCCAGGACAACGGCAGAGTTATCAGTCGATCCGTCGTTAATACAGATTATTTCAATGTCCCAGACCAGTTGATTCACTGCACTATTTAAACATTCTCTCAGATATTGGCTACCGTTATAAATGGGAATGATCAAAGACAATTTCGGCATGTGCTAAACAATATCTGATCTAATAGAAGTATATTCCATGGTTCCGAATTGCCATATAAACGATGGATTCTCCGAATACTTTCCGAGTTTCATTTTAAAAGTCCTGGCAGATATTTTTGCATCCGTGAACTTCCATCCATTCTTTTATAACGTTCAAAAAATATGGAATCGCTCCACGGTCCAGATTTTCAAAAACAGATAATTTAGCTTCCGATTCTGAAACGATAAAAATATCAGCGTATCCGATAATTTCCACGCCACGATACAGAATGAAATGTTCATGATTCGGATTATCGAAATTTTCGAAAACTGGATCCATTATAGCTACGCGATCGAAATATTTTTCCCGAAAATTTTTTGCCGCGTCCCATTCGTTTTCCGTCGCGCATTTCAGAACCCGCAGTCGATAAAATCCGCTGCGCTTTATGGCGTCATCGATGAAGGCTCTCTTTCTTATGGTATAAATCGGAAGTAGTGATCTTTCGGATTTCTGATGAGCATCTGTCTTTTCAAGAATTTTCATCTTGAGTGTTGCATATTCGTCGCGCGCAGCCGGATGAGTCATTAGGTAGTCACGAAATTTCAAATTCAGCTCGACTTCAGGATGATTTTCATCGAAAAACAGATGCAGATTCACGTTTGCAGCGCCTCTTTTGGTAAATCCGCATTTCAGAGGAATATTCCATTCGCCTTTGTGCGTGTATCCAGCATTTCCCAGATCGACTATCGCCATTTTGCGATCTTTAGCCACGGCGACGATATCGATTTTCGGCTTGGAGGCCAATCCTGGCACCGAAGTAGATCCAATATGATGGATGGCGACGCAGTTATCTCCGAGCGCCGCCGAAATTATCCCCTTTTCAACGGCAAAAATTTTCGGCCAGTCAGGATCGTAGGAAACGACTTCGATTTTCTTTGGCAAATTTGTTTCTTTCATTTTTTCTAACGAATTTTTTATCAATTCCATACTAGCGTGTCATTAGCTTATTTTAAAGTCGTTGCATAAAGTTTTGCAAAGATTTGAGATTTGTGTGTTAACCTTTAAAGATCGACGCTTCGAATGCTCCAGATTCCATACTAGCAATCTGGAAAAACAATTTATCAACGCCGTGGATTGGTGTATAGTCTTCCGTGTTTAAAAAAATTGGAGTTATTATGCATTCTGCAGACGCTGGTAAATTGAAGCAATATATAGAAAAAATCGAAAATCTTGAAGTCGAAAAAAACGAAATTCAGGAGCACATCTCAGACGTATATGCCCAGGCCAAGTCTGATGGGTTCGACGTAAAAATCATGAAAAAAGTAATTAAATTAAAAAAAATGAGGAGCGAAGATCGCGAAAACGAGGATTTGCTTCTTGATACCTATATGATTGCTCTTGGTCTCGTTCCCTGCGATCAGGAAAGCTAATTTTTGCCGGTGATTGGTAATTTATGACTTTGAAACCGCTGAAAGCGAAACTGTTAGCATCTAAATTTGTTGCTCACGGTTTTTTCGGCCGCCGAGGCGGCCATAGCGACGGCCCGTACGCATCTCTAAATTGTTCTAGCTATGTTGGAGATAATCCGGAAAATGTCGAAAAAAATCTGGAGTTAGTAAAAAATGCGCTGAATGTGGACAAGGTTGTTATGCTGGCTCAAAAGGGAAACAATAAATGTACGATTGTCGATGACTCGTCCGTTTCCGGTTCTGAGATTGCAGATGCTATGGCGACTAAAATTCCCAGGATTGCCATTGGCATTTTATCAGCCGACTGTGTGCCGCTGCTATTTTTCGATGACGAGAATATGATTATCGGAGCAGCCCACGCCGGATGGCATGGAGCGTTGTCCGGCGTTCTGGAATCAACTCTGGAAGCTCTATTAAAACTGGGAGCAAAGTTGTCTAATCTGAAAATCGCGCTTGGGCCCTGTATTTGGGCGCAGAGCTACGAAGTTAGCGACGATTTCGAGGAGAAATTTCTGGACGCGGCCGATTGTTTCTGCAGCGTGAATTCGAAAAGACACTTCGACCTTCCAAAATATTGCCAGAAACGGCTTATGAAAATCGGCCTGAGGGAAAATCAGATGGAAATTGTGGCTGTTGATACGTTTACGAACAGTGAGGATTATTTCAGTTACAGAGCGGCAAAAAATGGAGTCTGTGGTCGAAATATTTCAGCCATAGGGTTAATCCATAGAAAGTAGCATGGAGGAATATTCCGGTGGAAATAATCTACACAAGGAATTCTGAAGACATTGCAAAACTAGTGGCCAAAGAGCTATCTCTATCTGCGTTTCCGGCCAATGTACGATCCTTTAGCGATGGAGAAATTTGCATCTCTCTGGGAAAAGCGTTCTGGGATGTGGTGGTTATTACTTCCACGCCCAACCATAACGCCTGGATTGAATTATTTTTGCTACTTGACGCTCTGAGGAGCAGCAAAAGAGTCGCCCTCTGCATGACTTACATGGGCTACGCGCGGCAGGATAAACAACATGAAAACGAGTCATTTGGCGCTGGGTTGTTTGCGCGACTCCTTGAGGCGACGAATATATCTCACAGCATTATTATCGATAATCATGGAGAATCACTACTGCGGGTTCCGACATTTCATCTGAGCGCTCGGCAGATTTTTGAGATTGACGTTGCGCGAAGATATTCGCCTGATCAAATTGTGATAGTTTCTCCAGACATAGGCGGGGCCCATCGAGCAGATGCTTTTTCCCGATCGCTGAAATGTGACTTTGCCATCTGTAATAAGGCTCGTAACGTGTTCGGAGAACTGAAAAAGGTCGACCGGCTTGGAAACGTCAATAGTAAAATATGTGTCCTTGTTGATGATATGGTGGATTCAGGAGCCACGCTCTGCTATGCGTCAGAATTGCTGCTAAAATCTGGCAGCAATGGGGTTGTCGCCTATTGCACACATGGCGTTCTGTCGGATGGCGCAGTGGAAAGACTGGATAAGTCAGCCATAACAGAAATCGTTTTGACTGATAGTATAGCGCATTCGAAACGCCTTCCGCCAAAATTCAGAAAACTATCCATTAGTTCATTGATAGCAGAAGCAATTAGATGTATAGTGTAGTCGTTTAGGAAAGGGAAGTATCATGGCAGCCATCGTATTGGAAGCAAAAACAAGGGAATCAATTGGAACGAATTCATCCAGAGCCAATCGGCGGAGCGGGTTTATACCCTGCGTTGTATACGGCGATGGGAAAGAACCAACCCCAATATGCATTGCCGAAGAGATTGTTGGTAGATATGTTCACAGATCCAATTTCTTTTCCACGGTCTTTGAGCTTAATGGAATTGGAGCGAAAAATCAAAAATTCGTCGCAAAAGACGTTCAATTTCATCCTGTTACCGATAATCCAATCCACATAGATTTTCTAAGGGTCGGCAAGGGCAGCAGGGTCAC
>JAITRK010000090.1 GCA_031288435.1 Holosporaceae bacterium | reverse complement strand
TCGATTTGTCTTATGCGCTCGCGGGTGACAGCAAACTGCTGCCCAACTTCCTCCAGCGTATGATCCGTGTTCATGCCAATGCCAAAGCGCATTCTCAAAACACGCTCCTCGCGCGGTGTAAGACTCGCCAGAACCAGCGTTGTGGTTTCGCGCAGATTAGAATTTACGGCGGACTCCACCGGCAGCGCGATGTTTTTATCCTCGATGAAATCTCCAAGATGAGAATCGTCCTCGTCTCCTATCGGCGACTCGAGACTGATTGGCTCCTTGGCTATTTTCAGTACCTTGCGCACTTTTTCAATTGGCATATGCAGCCGCGCTGCCAATTCTTCCGGAGTTGGCTCGCGACCTATCTCGTTGAGCATTTGCCGAGAAGAACGGACTATTTTATTTATGGTCTCGATCATATGTACCGGAATGCGTATGGTTCTGGCCTGATCGGCTATGGATCTAGTAATAGCCTGCCGAATCCACCAGGTAGCGTAGGTGGAAAATTTATAGCCCCTTTTATATTCAAATTTATCGACGGCCTTCATTAGGCCTATGTTTCCTTCCTGAATCAGATCAAGAAACTGCAGGCCTCGGTTTGTATATTTTTTTGCTATGGATATTACCAACCGCAGGTTCGCCTCGATCATATCCTTTTTGGCGCGACTGGTATCGCGTTCTCCACGCTGTATGCCGGCGACAATTTTTCTGAACGTTTTGACCGGAAGAGACACAGTTTTTTCCAGAAGTTTCACTTCTGTTTGGTGCTGCGCTATGCTGTCGGCATTTTTTTCAAAAAAGCTTTTCCAGTTGGAGAATTTCTGAACTGACTCAACCCAATTATCATTGGTTTCGTTGCCGTAGTAGTGTTTAAGAAATCCATCGCGACTTATGCTGCAATCCTGTGCCATTTTTAGCAACGCCGTTTCGCTTTTTATTAATTTTCTGTTCAGCACATATAGTTCTTCACAGAGATTACTTACGATGTTCTGATTCAATTTTATCTCGCAAATAACCGATATAAGCTCGTCACTTAATTTTTGTGACGGGCCGTTCGCATTTTTTATGCTATTGTATAAATCTATTGCTTTTTCGAACAAAGAGATAATCGTTGGCAGCATAGCTTCTTCATCAACGTCGACGGACGCCGAGTCATAGGATTCGTCGTCATCGGATATGCTGTCTACGTCGTCAATTGGAATGTCTTCGCGATCAACGTCATCTTCCAGGTCATCTCTTTCGGACGATCCGCTATCAAGTTGAACAAGACTCTGGAGCGCGATTTTTTTATCTTTTAGAGATACAACCCACTCCTCAAATTTTTCGAAAGTTCGCGGATTTTCGCACAGTCCGCGTAGTACTTCGTTGTAGCCCCGCTCGATCTTTTTGGCTAGCTCTATTTCCCCGTCGCGCGACAGTAACTCGACGTTTCCCATTTCTCGAAGATACATGCGCACCGGATCGTCTGTTCGCAACAGGTCATCCTGATCTTCCCGCTGGTTATTTCCATCAGATTGCACCTTGCCGTCGTTTTCCGCAGAAAGCGCCTCGGCGTCTTCTACTTCTACTATTTGTATTCCCATATCCGATATGCTGGAGATGGCAATATCTATCTTTTCGGTGGAAAATTTTTCCTTTGGCAGGACGTCGTTCAATTCGTCGTAGGTAATATAGCCGCGTTCTTTGCCGATCAACAAAAGTCTCTTTAGCCCCATCTCCGAACTATCGTCGTTTCCGGAAGCGTCTGCCGATTCGATAACAGTCACCTTTTCACCGCCGCTAACCGTTTCATCGGAAGCTTCTAATAAAAATTTTTCACTCATTGTTTCCCCCGCTTTTTGACACTGTCCGGAAGCACTTCCTTCTTTAGCGCCCTTAATCTTTGCCAATCGCTTTCCGTAAACGATGATTCTAGGCGATGCGCCGCATTTTGTAAATCTTCCCTGATTCCAAAATCAGAGTAATATTTTTCGTAGATTTGGCGCCATCCAGATAGAGCCTCGTCATCTGAAGCATCCATGCTGATAAAACCGGCATGCAGTTCGATATCTTGCGGCTGCTCTTTGAGAACTTCCGCTAAATTACACGCCAACGCCGCATATTTTTCGCTTTTGCCATTTAAATAGTAGGTTCCATAGTATTCCAACATATTATCCTTTAAATTTCTCATGACAATATCTTTAAATTCCAATTTCACAAGGTCTTCCACCACCCGATCTATAATATGTGGGTGATTTATTAGAGTCACAATAAGAATTTTTTCTATTTTAGCCGTTACTCCAGCGATAGGCCTGATATTCAGCCACTTCGGCTGAAAATTATTTTTTCTTCTGGCTAAATTTCTTTCTCTATCCCTCAATTCCTGGATGTATAGATTTTTTATTGATCTATCCTGGATTAGATTGATTTTTTCTCTAATTGTTTTTATAACTGCCGCTTTCTGTTCCGGAGTCTCAGACGGATACAACAGAAACGATCCTTCCCACAGCCATTGAGACAGAGGGATCGCATTGTTTATGGCGTCGTTTAGGACGTCCATCTGCCCACTAGAAATCACGGAATCTGGATCTGCTCCCTGCGGGAATCTTGCAAATTTAAATGATTTGCCAGGACTTATCAGTGGCAGCAGACGATCCACAAAGCGATAGGCAGCCTTTGTTCCGGCAGAATCGCCGTCCAGTGCCATCACCGGAGTATCAATTATCTTCCAGCACATACTTATCTGTTGTTCGCTGATAGCGGTCCCAAGCGGAGCCACCGCTCCGTCGAACCCTGCCTGATGCATGGAAACAACATCCAAATATCCTTCCACCATAATGATATTCCTGGTTTTTCCGCGCCTTGCCAGGGAATATCCGTATAAATGGTTTCTTTTCGCGAAAATTTCTGACTCCGGAGAATTTATGTACTTTGCCGCATCAGTTTCTCTGACAACTCTTCCTCCAAATCCTATGCACCTGCCAGAAGCGTCCAGAATTGGAAACATTAGACGCCCATCAAACCTGTTGGAAAGATCGCCATGGTACATGGACTCGCTAAATACTCCGGTTTTCAGCAGCGTCTCCTTCGTGAAACCCTTGCCTTTTAAATACGACAGAAGACCTCTATTATCGTCGCAATAGCCGAGTTGAAATTTTTTGATGGAGACTTCGGATATTTTCCTGCTAACAAGATATCTGCGGGCAGTTTCACCGCCAGGGCTGCTCAATTTAGCCGCAAACCAATCTTTAATAACATCCAGAGCCGAATAAACCTTTAGATGCGGTGCTATCTGGTTCTCGTTCTCGTCTTTTTTTGGAAGCGGAATTCCGTAGGTACTGGCCAGACGTTCAAGAGCCTCAGGGAACGATATCTTTTCATATTCCATCATGAAGGAGATAACGTCCCCGCCGGCGCCACAGCCGAAACAGTGATAAACGCCACGATCCGGATCCAGACGAAAAGACGGGGTTTTCTCCGAATGAAACGGGCATAATCCGATAAAGTCTTTTCCAGATTTTTTGAGCTTTATGCGCCGCGCCACCACATCCACAATGGATATCTTACTTTTTAGAAAGTCAACAAAATCTCTGGGCATATTTTTTCATCTGTTAGCCGGCCAGCGAAATTTCTGGAATATGGCGGGATAAAAGTCTGGAGACGTCGCCCTTTAATTTATCCATACCCTCCTCTGTATAGGCTTCAATTCTAAGAGATAGAGCATTTTGTGTATTGGAGGCTCGCAAAATCCACCATCCTATTTCCGAAGAAACGCGAATGCCGTCTATTTCGAGGAAACTGATCCCCGCTTTTCTTAATTCATTCTTCAGATCATCTATAATTTTGTTTTTTTTGCTCTCTTTGCATGTCAGACGAATTTCCGGCGTAAGCAGCCCATATTTCAGATTGTTGAAAGCGTTGCGATCATTGCCAAGTATTTCCATGCACCTGAGTGCTGCATATACGCCGTCGTCGAATCCGAACCACCGATCTTTAAAGAAAAAATGTCCGCTCATTTCGCCAGCCAACAGCGCGCCGGAAGTTTTCATCCTCGTTTTTATGAAGGAGTGCCCCACTCTTTCCATAATTCCAATGCCACCGTGCTCCTTTATGGTTTCAAACAATTCGTTGCAGGATTTTACGTCGGCTATCACCTGTGCGCCAGGATTTTTTTTTAGAAAATCCGTGGCGATTACGCCCAACACCTGATCGCTGTAGAGCATCTTTCCAGCGGCATCGACGACGCAGAGACGATCTCCATCGCTGTCGAAAGCAAACCCAATGTCAAACCCATTATAAGACACGAACTTCGACAAATATTCCACATTGCTTGCCACTGTTGGATCCGGTGGTCTGTTTGGGAAACGGCCGTCCATTTCTTCGAAAAGAATGTGGTGCTTGCCAGGGATTCTAGAAGTTATAGCTTTTAGAACATCGCTGGTGGCTCCATTGCCAACATCCCAGGCGATTTTTAGGCTGTGATCAAAGCTGAAGTCACTGATTATCTCCATTACGTAATTGGAAAATATATTGTTCATGACCAGCTCGCGACCATTGCCATCCACGAAATCTTTGAGGCTGAGTTTTTCGGCAAGCGCCCTTAGATCATCGCCATAGAACGGATCCTGCCCCAGCACAAATTTAAACCCATTGTATTCCGGAGGATTATGGGAGCCTGTTACAACAATTCCAGCGTCAAATGGGGTTCTATGCACCGCATAGTACATTAGCGGAGTGTGGCACAGCCCCAACGATATAACCTCAATTCCGGAATTTATCAGTCCAAGTGTGAGATTTCTTGCAAATTCGTGGGAGAAGTTTCGGCAGTCGTGCCCGACGCACACGCGTTTCAGATTTTGCCTAATTACGTGAGCGCCGAATGCTCGCCCAATGTTGTATGCGTCCTCCGGAAATAAATTGCGGCCGACTATCCCGCGTATGTCGTATTCTCGAACAATCTCTTTATCAAGCACATGATCGCGCTTGCTCGATTCTTCATTGGCAAAGAAAAAATTTTTAATTTTT